>NZ_JBSXNN010000038.1:0-4701 GCF_056857635.1 Vreelandella sp. L-15
CTCTGGTTGTGAAAGAGCATGCAGGTTAGACTTGGACATGGCGTATCCATCCTCTGTTGGTTGTGATCTTGGTGGTGATCAACCAACAGGATACGCCATCCTTTCAGCCTGCTTCCATACACCAGAAATCACCATAACTCCGAATACCGCGCACCATTTTGAAATACTCGAGGTCTTTGGTCTCGAGGCCCACTCGCCCCACCACGCTCGGCCAGTCGCTCAAAATCACGCCGTTCTCATCGCTGACCATCAAACCTTCGAACCAAGTCAGCAGGGAGTCGTTCTTCTGCAGCTCGTAATTCAACCAGGTGGGATCGTCTGACAGCCCAATGACCCCGTTCAACCGCTGTAGTGCGTTGATGCGCTGGTTGATCTGTTGGGTAATCTCATCGGCCAGCAAATCGGCTTCATAGCGCAGGTGGGCGATATTGGTCTCGTGCACCATGATTTTGCCGACCTGCCACGCCATGCCCAGCACGGCCCCCGCCAAAATGGCCAGCGCACAGGAAAGCCCCAGCAGCAGCCGGCTTTTTAGCGAACGAAACGTAATCAGTCGATGGATCGGGGGGGCTAGGCGCACCAGAAATCCCTATTTCGTTAATTTCCTTGAGTGAGGCTCGCGAGTTCAGACGCTATCATGGCTCGAAAGAAATAACTTATCAAAAACAACTGAAATGTGCGCATTGAGACAAATCAAATTAGCTATTTTTTTCTAAACCGTTTCTTTGCGTAACTGTCCTAAGGAACCGCTGATCAATTCGTCTCTAAGCGGCTGAAACGCTCATAAGAGCACTTTCACTGCATCAGCGGTCGCTTTCTGACCAGCGAAGGTGGTCTGTTTCCCTTGCCAGCCGGATTATCCGGCTGGCAGGGCAGATTCAAGACGTACTGACCCTGTCAATGCGTCCTTCGCATCGTGCCGCCAGCACCAGATTGGCCAGCCCCTTGTAGCGCACCTTCCGGTAGCCGAAGAGGTTCTTGATCACATGAAACGGATATACATTTTTGAGCGCTTCCCCAGACTACAAAGGACGGATTAATAATCTCAGCAGGGTTTCCATAGTGGAGTGGCTCGCCACTCATGGCCTGAACGACGCCTCCCGCCTCTTCAATGATCACTTGAGCGGCGGCGGTATCCCACAGACACGTAGGCCCAAAGCGGGGATACACATCAGCCGCACCTTCTGCGATCAAACAAAATTTCAATGAACTGCCGACTGGATTAAGTTCATGGTCGCCCAGCTGTTTCAGCCAGCCGCATAATTCGGGACTTTTATGTGAGCGGCTACTTACCACTCGCCAAACTCCTGGCGGGTGAGGAGCATTAGCAACGTTTAATTGCTCACGATGCCCATGACGATCAATTTTGTAAGACCCTTTACCTTTGGCTGCTACATAAGCAATGCCCAAAGCAGGTGCCGTGACGACACCCAATACGGGGGAATCATTCTCTACGAGTGCAATATTGACGGTGAACTCATTGTTTTTCTTAATAAATTCTTTTGTTCCATCTAAAGGGTCTACTAGCCAATACCGCTTATCATCCCCTGCCCCTGCAAAATGGCTAGTATCTTCCTCGGAAAGTACAGGCAACTTCTCTTTTAATGCTTGTAGCCCTGCAACAATAACATGATGTGCAGCCTTATCAGCTTCGGTGACTGGGCTATGATCTTCCTTGATTTCAACACTATATTCGTTGCCATAAATTGCCATGATGGCATCACCCGCATCATAAGCAATGGTTAACACCTGTTCCAATAACTGTTCCAATAACTCCCCCATGCAACCATCTCCAGAGCAAGCAATGAGGCCGCAAAAACGGCCAGCTAAATAGCCACTCTATGCAGAGTGGCAGCATGATATAACGCTCAAACGTCGTAACCTGCTTCTCTAGCCAGCGTCGTATTGGCTTGCAACCAACCTTCAATATGTCCGCAGTCAAAGGTACGACCATGCATCCTAAATGCCTGGACGGTTTTACCCTCTTGCATAAGGCGGTCAATTGCATCCGTCAGTTGGATTTCATTACCCGCGCCGGGGGGTTGGTCACGCAACAGCTCCATAATACGATACGGCAACACATAGCGCCCAATCACCGATAGGCGTGACGGGGCGTCTTCTGGCTTTGGCTTTTCGACCACACCACGCATATCGGCGCTTTCACCAGCAGCAGGTTCGTCACAATCCACAATACCGTAACGATATACATCCTCCTGGGGCACTGCTTCTACCATAATTTGCGCTGCTTCGGTCTTTTCCCAGCGCTCAACCATACTGCCTAAATCACACGCGCTGTTGCCTACTTGCGGCTTCACCAATACATCCGGCAAAATCACCGCAAACGGCTCCTCTTTATCGAGCAGATGCGAAGCACAGTAAATCGCATGCCCTAGGCCTTTCGCATTAGGCTGTCGGACGCTGGTGACTTTTAGCTTTTTAGGTGAAATAGCAGAAAGGGTTTCCAGCAGCGCATTTTTCCCCTTACTGGCTAGCGAGTGCTCTAACTCAAAATGTGCATCAAAGTGATCCTCAATAGCCGACTTCCCCGCTCGCGTGACCAAAATGATCTCATTGATACCTGCCGCCAGCGCTTCTTCCACGACATGCTGAATGAGGGGCCGGTCAACAACGGGCACCATCTCTTTCGGAATTGCTTTGCTAATCGGCAGTAGACGGGTGCCAAAACCAGCAACAGGGATAATTGCTTTGCGTACTTGGGTCATCGTTAACGTCCTTTTACTGAGCGTTGCGTTTCCAGAATAAGGAAAAATACAGGGCGTATTCACGCTAAGCTTTATGCAATTGCTATGCCGAACTGCAGGGCAGTAAGCCTTAACTTATAACAACTGTGTTTACTAATTTTTCAATATGCCTGAAAGCAACACTGTGGCACTTTCAATCAACTCATCTAAATGGTGCGAGCCTTTGAAGCTTTCTGCATACACTTTATAGAGCGACTCTGTCCCGCTAGGGCGAGCAGCAAACCAGCCGTTCTCGGTGGTTACTTTCAACCCACCAATCGCCGCATGATTACCCGGAGCCTTTACCAACACAGCAGAAATAGGGTCTCCAGCCAGAACTGTATCGGTCACGCTTTCAGCAGTGAGATTTTTAAATGCGGCTTTCTCTTCAGCCGTACAGGCAGTATCCACGCGCTTGTAGAACGGTTTACCGAAGCGCTCGGTCAGGGTCTGATAATATTCACTGGGTGTTTTACCCGTAACAGCCATGATTTCAGCTGCCAAAAGGCACAGCGCAATACCATCTTTATCAGTAGACCACGCCTTACCATCGCGGGTTAATAGACTAGCACCAGCGCTCTCTTCACCGCCAAAGGCCAGCCACCCCTCATGCAAGCCATCCACAAACCATTTAAAACCTACGGGCACCTCATACAGCTCACGCTTATGGGAAGCGACTACGCGATCAATCATCGACGAGGAGACCAACGTTTTACCGATCTTTAACGACTCACTCCACTCTGGGCGATGGCTAATCAAGTAATCTACACACACTGCCAAGAAGTGATTAGGATTCATCAAGCCATTGGCATCCACAATGCCATGTCGGTCAGCATCTGGGTCGTTGCCAAAGGCGATATCAAAACGGTCTTTAACCTTTAATAAATTAGCCATAGCATCCGCGCTGGAGCAGTCCATACGGATTTTGCCGTCGTGATCTAGTGGCATAAAGCTAAAGCTGTCATCTACGGTGGTATTCACGACTTCAAGATTCAAGCCATAGTGCTCAGCCACCGCCTGCCATACCGGTAGCGCTGCCCCCCCCATAGGGTCGGCGCCGAGAGTTAAATTGGCGTTTTGGATGGCCACCATATCCACTACTTTGCCCAGCTGCGCTACATAGTGAGCAGTGAAGTCATACTCCTGAGCGTGGGCTAACGCCTCATCTAAAGGTACCAGCGAAACATCACTTAAATGGCGGAGTAAGTAAGCGTTTGCACGCAGCTCAATCCACTTGGTAACGTCAGTATCGGCTGGGCCGCCGTGATGAGGATTGTATTTAATACCGCCATCCTCCGGCGGGTTATGGGAGGGAGTAATAATCAAGCCATCAGCCTTGGCAGCCTGATGTTGCTGGGCATTATGCTGCAATATCGCGTGGCTCACCAAGGGAGTTGCCGTGTAGCCATGATCTTTCTCAACCAATACTGGTACTTTATTGGCTGCCAGCACTCGCAGCGCGCACTCCCAAGCGGGGCGTGAAAGCGCATGGGTATCCAACCCAAGAAACAATGGACCTTTATACCCCTCCTCATTGCGAAAATCCACGACCGCTTGGGTAATCGCGATGATGTGTGCGGCGTTAAACGTGCGCTCGGTAGCACGGCCACGGTGGCCAGAAGTACCAAAGGCGACTCGCTCTTTGGCAACATTAGCATCCGGTGTTTGTTCAAAAAAAGTATGAACAATGGCATCCATCCCAACTTCTCCTTCTAACTCGATTAGTTTGCTGCCCTGCCTGTTATTGGCAGTTTACTGACATAGGGATGCGAAATGCGAGCAGGAATAGCAGGAATCAGCAGTGAGCATTAGAAAGCATCACAGCGAGTAGGGTGAGGCGTCTCCGCCTCATCCCTCTCACAGAACCGTACATACGGACCACGTATACGGCTCATGCCATTAACTTACCCCGAATTCGGGGACAGTGATGCCGGTTCTGACCCTGGTCAGATCCAATAAC
>NZ_JBSXNN010000039.1:0-12677 GCF_056857635.1 Vreelandella sp. L-15
GAATGGTCTGTTCCAAGCGGCTCGGTCACGGGCACGTGGCTACCGGAACGAGGCCAACTTTATCGCCATGATCTACCTGATTGGCAGCCCGGTGGGCCGCCTATTCGATCAGGCCAAATCCACGTGAAGTGACGAAGAACCGATTTTTTCTTGCCTGGGTGCTTACCTAGGGGCCGGGAGTCTTAGATACCATCTCGCTTAATCGGCCACAAATGTCCCATCAGGCAGTTTGTGGCCGACAACTACCCCACCCAACCGGCCATTTTAATTGTCGCCAAGCGGCCAAAGTAGTTGGCAATAACTCGCCAGCGGTGCCACGACCTAGCATCGTGTCGATCGTCTAGACGATAAAGAGCCATGATCCAATCACTCGCTTATCCGGTCGTCGCGTTCACGCATGAGCCAATAGGTCAGACCTAAGGCCAGTATCGTCCCCGCCAGGGCGGCCAGTTTGGCAGGATCAATGTCGGGGTCAAGGATGATGAACTTGCGGGCCAGTGCCAGGATCGCGATCAGAATGACGGTCTTGACCTGGATGATGCTTTCCTTACGCAGCGCCACTTTGACGATCGAATGCTTGAATTCCATCGCGATCAGGAGCGTCATGGTGGCACCGAATACCATCTGAAAAGCCTTATGATCCGTTGGATTCAGTGCATCCATGACGAGCAGCGTGAAGACGAGCCGAATCAACTGAATCAGCGACACCACGATGATGACGGCAATGACCGCCGACAGAACGAGAGCGACGACCTGCTCGAAGCGCTCGTAAACCGTCATCAACCGCCACTGGGAGCGCATTTCGTCAAGGGTCGTGTGGCCAGGTTCTTTATGCATAAGCGTTGCTCTCTCTTTCAATGAAACGTTAATGGAACGGGGAGTCCGAGAAGACGACTCGATCAGCCTCTTGCGCGTCAACCCTTTGTCCCATGCATGGCATCAATCCGGTTCTGGTCTGGCGGCAGCAATCCCAGCAGATCAAGGCTTCGGCGCCCAGCACCTCACCGGTGCGCAGTGTACAATCCTTCTCCGTATCGAAAACGTGATATCGATTCTTGCCGGCTTGCTTGGCACGATACATAGCCTGATCTGCCTGCCGCAGCAGTTGGTCGGCGTCGATATCTTCGCCTTGCGGGTAGTAGCTCACACCGATACTCGCGCTCACCTCGCACCGTGCGTCACCAATCGGTATGGGCTGCGCAGCCACCTCGATCAGGCGATCGAGAATCGGTACGCTGACGGAAATATCCGGCAGGTCGAGCAGAATAGCGACAAACTCATCACCACCAAGACGGGCCAAGGTATCGCCTTCGCGCAACACCTGTGTCATACGCCTGGACAGGGCGGACAGCAACTTGTCGCCGACTGCGTGGCCGTGCCAGAGGATGCTCCCATCAGGCATGGCTTCAGGCGACGCCTCGCCTTCGACCCAGATCACCCGACCGCCTGGAAACTGCACCCGGTACTCGTCATGCCAAAGCGCGAGTGACTGCCCCGACGCCTGTATGGTTTCATGCACACGGTCGCGGTCTTCAGGGTGAATGCACTGCAGGAATCGCTCGAAGGCTATTGGCGCACCAACATCCAGGCCGAGCACGCGGCAGGCTTCATCGGAGCAAGTGAGGAGTTGCGAGCCAAGATCGAGATGCCAACTGCCAGAATGGGCATTCTGGTTAATCTGGTCGCCGTGTCGGGCTGAGATTTGAGGCGTCGCGTTCAAAGGTGACGCTCCTTAGGGGTGAAACAGAGGTTCCAAAGTTTCTGCAACTCGGAGCGCATTTCGTCAAAGATTGTGTGGCTGGGGTCGCTATGCATCGACTGGCCGGTGGCGCGTCCCACCAGGTGGGCCAGACCGGCAAGCGGTGGGATAGCGACCGCCAGCGACACGAGGGTGGCTGCCCATGTCAGCCCGTTGGGGTCGGACACGACAGCCTCCCATCGCTCAAGATTCGCCGCCCGCTGACTTCTTCTTGCCCGCAGGCTTGCTCGCGTCGCCAGGCGGTGCCTCGGCCACGTTCGCGGCATCGGGCTTTTCAGGCTCGGTCGGCTTCGCGGGTGGCTCCTGGCGCTCGAAGACCACCCGTTCGGCCTTGTCGTTCCAGCGGGCGCTGGCGTGATCGTCCTTGCCGATACCGCCACCCAGCATCTCGCGCGCCAGTGCCGTCTCCAGCTCGCTGCGGATCAGCCGCTTGAGCTCACGCGCGCCGAACTCGGGCTTGTAGCCTTCCTCCGCGAAGTGATCGATCAAGGTCTGATCGAAGGTTAGCGTCACGCCCTGGCTGGCGGCGTTGCGGGCCACTCGATCGAGCTGCAGGCCGACGATATGGCGGATCTCCTCCTTGCCCAGCGCATGGAAGACGATGATCTCGTCGATGCGGTTGATGAACTCGGGGCGGAAGTGTCCGCGCAGCACGTCCATCACCTCGGACTTGGTCTTCTCGTATTCCTCGCCGGCGGCGCCACCGGCCTTCAGCCGACGCTGGATGATGTCCGAGCCCAAGTTCGAGGTGGCGATGATGATGGTATTGGTGAAATCCACCACCCGGCCCTTGCCGTCGGTGAGCCGCCCGTCGTCGAATACCTGCAGCAGGATGTTGTAGACGTCGGGGTGCGATTTTTCGATCTCATCGAGCAACAACACGCTGTAGGGTTTGCGCCGCACCTTCTCGGTGAGCTGGCCACCCTCGTCGTAGCCGACGTAACCCGGAGGCGCCCCCACCAGGCGTGCCACGGCATGGCGTTCCCCGTACTCGGACATGTCGATGCGCAGCAGCGCACCTTCATCGCCATAGATCGACTCGGCCAGCGCCTTGGCGAGTTCGGTCTTGCCCACGCCGGTCGGTCCGAGGAACAGGAAAGTCGCCACCGGCTTGCTGCCTTCGCGCAGGCCCGCCCGCGACAACCGCACGGCATCGGCCACCGCGCGCACCGCTTCGTCCTGGCCCACGAGGCGCTCGTGCAGCCGCTGCTCCAGATGCAGCAGCTTCTCGCGTTCTTCCACCGTCAGCTCGTTGACCGGAATGCCGGTCAGGCGCGAGACGATCTGCGCGACATGCTCGGCCTTGACTTCGGCGTTGCCCGAGGCGCGCTCGCGTTCCCATTCCTCGACGAGCTTCTTGAGTTCAGTCTCCTTGGCCTCGATGCGCTTGCCCAGCTCGGCGGCCTTGTCGTACTGCTTGCGCGAGGCCACATAGTCCTGCTCACGCCGCAGTTGGTGCAGTTCGGACTCCAGCTCTTGCACCGCCACCGGGCGGGCCGTGGCCGACAGCTTCACGCGTGCGGCCGCCTGGTCGAGCAGGTCGATGGCCTTGTCAGGCAAAAAGCGCGCGGTGATGTAGCGGTCCGACAACTCGGCGGCGGCGATGATCGCATCCTCGGTGATGCTGACCTTGTGGTGCGCCTCGAAGGTGTCGCGCAGGCCACGCAGGATCATCATGGTCTGCGCTACCGTCGGCTCGGGCACCATCACCGGCTGGAAGCGACGCTCCAGCGCGGCGTCCTTCTCGATGTACTTCTGATACTCGTTGAGCGTGGTGGCGCCGATCAGGTTCAGTTCGCCGCGCGCCATCATCGGCTTGAACACGTTGGCCACGTCCAGCCCGCCTTCGCCGCCACCCTGGCCGGCACCGACGATGGTGTGCACCTCGTCGATGAAGAGAATCAGCTCGCCCTGGTGCTCGGTCACTTCCTTGAGCACCTTCTGCACGCGCTCCTCGAATTCGCCGCGGTACTTGGCGCCTGCCACCATGGCGTTGATGTTGAGTTCCACCAAGCGCTTGTCGCGCAGCGTCTCGGGTACTTCGCCGGCGACCATCCGCTGCGCCAGTCCTTCGACAATGGCGGTCTTGCCGACGCCGGGCTCACCGATCAACACCGGGTTGTTTTTCTTGCGCCGGGCCAGCACCTCGATGGTGGTCTCGATCTCCTGCGCACGGCCGATGACCGGATCGAGCTTGCCGTCACGCGCCATTTTGGTGAGGTCGCGCGAGTACTTGTCGAGCTCAGGTGTGTTGGTCGGCGCCTCAGCGCGACCGTCCTCGGCCCCCTTACCGACCACCTTGCTCACCTGTTGACGCAGCGCCTGCGGTGTGAGGCCGTAACGGCGCAGCAGGTTGGCGGCCAAGCCTTCGCCTTCCTCGGCCAGCCCGATCAGGAAATGCTCCGGGCCGACATAGGAGTGGCTGAGTTCGTTGGATGCCACGAAAGCGCGGCTGAGTGCGTCCTTGACGCGGGGCGACACGCCGATTTCGCCCTCGAACGGCTTCTCGCCACGCTTGGCTTCGGATTCGATTTGCCGCTTGAGGTCATCGACCTTGATCTTGAATTGCCCCAGGATGGTCTTCACCACGTCGCTGTCGGCGAGCGCCAACAGCAGGTGTTCGGTATCGACTTCAGGGCGGCCAAATTCGGCGGCATGTTTGGCGGCCTCCTACAACAAAGCCTCGGACTGTTCGCTGATACGGCTGGCCAGCCCACTGCCGCGCCTGCGCGTTGTACCCGTAGCAGCCGGGGCGGGTTCGCCAAACGAGGCATCGACGACCTCGTCGGTATCGGTTGCCATGGACGGTGCGTCGTCACCGATGCGGAAGAAGTCGCTGCCAAGGAAGTCTTCGAACAGCCCGCTGCGCGAGCCGAACAAGGCTTCCAGCGGTGAGACGGTGCGCTTTTGCTGGCGCACCAGTTGGCGATAGTGATCGTCACACAACTGCATAGTGCTGTGGCGACCATTGAGATTGGTTTCCACCCGCACCGTGGCGGGTTGGCCGCAGACTCGGCATTGTTTTCTGGCCATGCTGATGCTCCTTAAGAGGACTGATTTGACGAGACGCCGAAGGTAACGGCGCCTCGATCTTCACCTGGTTTTTTCGGAGGACGAGCCGATCGGCGTCAGCCGTTGATCGGGATCGAGCGGCCCTGCTTAGGCGCACTGGCCTCGCGCTTGTCCATCGTGATCGTGAGCACGCCGTTCTTGAATGCGGCCTTGATCGATTCCTGGTTGGCGTTGTCAGGCAGGTTCAGGACACGCTGGAAACTGCCGTAGGAGCGTTCGACGCGATGGAAGCCACCCTCCTTCTTTTCCTGCTCCTGGCGCTTCTCGCCCCGTACCATCAGCACGTCGTTGTCGAGCGTGATCTGGATATCCTTTTCCTCGACGCCGGGAACCTCCAAGGAAATCTTGTATTGCTTGTCGGTTTCCTGAATGTCAAGTACCGGCTTCAGCATGCCCGGCAAGTCCGACGGCCATCGCGGCATGGCCTGCGCTGGAAAACCGAAGCCTCGAAACGCATCGTCAAACAGGCGGTCGATGTCGCGATGCAATTGCAGGATGGGACTGACGGGACCGCCTGCTACCGGCAGGTCATTGCGCTGCACGGGCAGCGAGGCAGCGCTCTGTTGTTCTTCCTGTTCTTTCTTGAACCAGTTCCAGGGAGCCAATTTCTTGAAATCAATGTCCATGTCACACCTCCAGAAGAAAAGTTGAAGAATCTCGCTCACTCCGTTTGCCTGCGGCTATGGATAGCGCTCACAGGCAACACGGGATGTTTCGCTGCCTTCGGCTGCTCATCTGTACGTATCACCTCCTTCTTTCTGCCTGCTTGGGTCTGATCATTGATCCATTGATCGATTTCACTTTGACGAAACCGCCATGCCCCCCACAATTTCCGCCTTCGTACAGCCTCAATCGAGGGTTTTCTTCAAGACTTTGCAAAATATTGTGGCTAACATGCAGATAGTCAAGAGTCAATACCTCGCGATCTGCTGGGCGATTGATGTGAGTCAATCGTAAGCAACCAGGAAACAAATGTTGGCTGCCACCGCGATGGTGCTCCCTCCTGAGCTCAAGGCGCACTTCCCCCAACCCCCATGTGTTTTCTGTGCCGGGGACAGGAGGCGCGGCAACGATGGGCGTGGGGGATCGTGGTAGCATTATGTTCCCTGTAACATCGACCTCAAGGAGCCAATATGTCGGAGCGTTATCCTGAAGACCCTGCCCTGGATCTGTACTTGGCTCTGATGGAAGTGGATTGGCCGACCGTCTTCGATGCCGCCACCCTATCGCGTGGGTTGGGCTATGCCCACAAGGGGCGTGTGCATGATGGGCTCGACCTGCAGGTCGGCAGTGACATGCTGGGAATCTTCGGGCGCGTTGCCGGTAGCCGCAAGCAGGCCTACATGACCCGGGTTTACCTTGACCCAAGGGGGCTCGAGAAAGGGCTCTTTACCCTCTGCAATTGCCCGGTCGGTGTTCGCTGCAAGCATGCCGTGGCGCTGATCGAGACCTTCATGAATCAGATGGGCGAGGAGGGCTTCGCCTCGCCGGAGGAAAGCCTCGAGCCGTCTCCCGGTTCGCCCCCTGCGCCACCGCTTGCCAAGCGCTCGTCGTCGGCCGAACTGGCGTCGGCCAAGCGCGAGCGCCTGAAGCGCGACTGGGAAGCGTGGCTGAAGCGGGCGGATCGGCCTGCCTTGCAGGAGGAACCAGAAGGGCGGCGCGTCGGCGATGAGTATCGCCTCGCCCTGTTTCTGAGCGCGCCCGGTGCCTATCGTGAGCCGGTGCTGCGGGTGGTGCCGGTGTGGGTGCGTCCGTCGCGCCAGAGCCATCGCCACTCGGGGTGGGTGGCGCCACGGATCATCGAGGCGGCCTCCGACCTGGTGCCAGTGCCCGAGGGTGGTTGGCCTGCGGCCCAGGAGGAGGCCCTGACACTGCTTTTGCACGGCCCTCAGGAGTCCACTTTGATATCAGGTCAGATGCGCCGTGCGGCGGTCATCGACCAGCCACTGCAGGGGCGGGCGCTGTGGAATCTGCTTGAAGGCGATGAGCTCCCACTGCTGTTCCATGAAAAGCAGACGGGCCCCGTTCTTGAACTGGGCCCTGCCGGGCAGCTGGCGCCTCGCTGGCAGGCGGATGAAGAGGGGGTACAGCATCTGGCGCTGGATACGCAGCCAGAAGGATTGCTCTCGCAAACGGCGCTTGTGCTGCGTAGTGGGCGCGAGTTGTGCTACCTGGACGTTGAGCAGGGCTTGTTCGGCCGCCTGGCCGGTAGTCCCGAGTGGCTTAAAAGGGTGGCGCAGGCGCCGCCGCTACCCCCCGAGATGAGTGGCTGGTTGAGTGAGCGCCTGGGTGAGGCGCCGGCACTGGCCGAGACATTGCCGGCGCCGCATCAGGTCGAGGAGCGCCAGCTGGATGATGTGGTGCCGCGGCTCAAGGTCACCATGCAGGTAGCCGCAGGTCAGCTGGGCTTTCGTGACGGTGCACCTCTGCCGCGCTGGGTGGAAGTCGGTGCGGCGGTGGTGGGGCTTGACTATGCTGGTATCGAGGTGGTCCCGGAGCCCGGCGACTGGGTGCAGGGGTACCGTGATGGCCAGCGACTCAAGATCAAGCGCGATGCCGAGGCGGAGTTGGCGCTGGTGCGCGGGCTGCCATCGGGCATGATCACCCTGGAGTGGCTGCGCGAGGCCGAGCTGGTGCCGGCCTATCTGAAGCTGCCTGACTGGTCGCTGCTGCTGCCGAATGCCGAGGGTCCTCCGGCCACGATCCTCGAATGGTCGACCCACCTGGCCGGCCCCGATGAGTGGTGGGAGATGATCGCCCGGCTGCGCCAGGCGGGTTGCCTGGTTCACTTCAGCGACGACTTTCCCGAAGAACCCACCTATGTGGAGCCGGACGATTGGTACGGCGAGCTGGAGCCGGCCGGCAACGGCTGGTTCGACCTGGCGCTGGATATCGAGGTGGAGGGCGAACGCCTCAACCTGCTGCCGATCCTGCGCCGCCTGTTTCGGGATCCCGGCTTTCCGCTGGAGCCGGCCGCTGATGAACCAGAGGACGCCAGCTGGACGCTGGCCCTGCCGGAGAATCGCCGCCTGGTGATGCCGCTCTCGCGCCTGCGCTCGCTGATGGCGCCCATCCTCGACTGGTTGAATGATGAGAGCGACCCCGAGGTGGCGGTGCGCCTGCCGGTGACCGCCGCCGAGAAGGTAGCGCCCCTGGCCGAGCACGAGTGCTGGGCGGGACGAGACGACGTGACCAAACTGGCCCGGCGCCTGCGCGAGCTGCCCGCCAGCCTGCCGGCACCGCCGGGCTTAGTTGGCGAGCTGCGTGACTACCAGGCCCGAGGCATCGCCTGGATGCGCTTTCTCTCCGAGCTGGGCACCGGCGGCATCCTGGCCGACGATATGGGCCTGGGCAAGACCGTCCAGGTATTGGCTCATGTGCTCGATGAGCGCGCCCGCGGGGCGCTGACCGGCCCGACCCTGGTGGTGGCGCCCACCAGCCTGGTGGGCAACTGGTGCGCCGAGGCTGAACGCTTCGCCCCCGAGCTCAACGTCGTCGCCCTGCAGGGGGGGAAGGCTCAGCGCGAGCGCCAGTTCGAGGAGGCGCTTCCCGGTGCCGACCTCGCGGTGACCACCTATGCGTTGCTGATCCGCGATCTCGAACGCCTGCGCGAGCACGACTTCGGCCTGCTGGTGCTTGACGAGGCCCAGGCGATCAAGAATGCCGCCAGCCAGACCGCGCGGGCGGTGCGCGAGCTCAATGTGGCCCGCGCCATCGCCATGACCGGTACGCCACTGGAAAACCACCTGGGTGAGCTGTGGGCGCAGCTCGATGCCGTGGCCCCGGGCGCCCTGGGCAGCCAGCAGTGGTTCGGTCAGCGCTTTCGCACCCCCATCGAGAAAGAGGGCGACGTCGAGCTGCGCCAGCGGCTCTCCCGGCGCATCGCTCCGCTGATGCTGCGCCGGACCAAGCAACAGGTGCTCGCCGAGCTGCCGGAGAAGACCGAGACCCGTCGCGAGGTCACCCTGAGCGGCGCCCAGCGCGAGCTCTACGAGAGCCTGCGCCTGGCCCAGCACCAGCGGGTGCAGCAGGCGGTGGCCGAGCGCGGCCTGGCCGCTTCCGGCATCGTGATGCTCGATGCGCTGCTCAAGCTGCGCCAGGTGTGCTGCGACCCGCGGTTGGTCAAACTGGAGAGTGTGCGCAAGACCAAGCGCTCGGCCAAGCTGGAGCAACTGCGCGAACTGGTGGGGCCCTTGGTGGAGGAGGGGAGGCGCATCCTGATCTTCTCCCAGTTCACTGAGATGCTCACGCTGATCGGTGAGGCGCTGGAGAAGGACGGCATCCCCTTCACCACCCTGACCGGCGACACGCCGGGCAAGACCCGCACGCAGCGGGTGGCGCTGTTTCAGCAGGGCGAGATCCCGGTATTTCTGATCAGCCTCAAGGCCGGCGGTACGGGCCTGAACCTCACCGCCGCGGACACCGTGATCCACTACGATCCCTGGTGGAATCCGGCGGTGGAGGCCCAGGCCACCGGCCGCGCCCACCGCATGGGCCAGCAGAACCCGGTGTTCGTCTATAAGCTGGTATGCGCCGGCACCGTGGAGGAGCGCATCCTCGACCTGCAGGCGCGCAAGGCCGATCTCGCCGCCTCGATCCTTGAGGGTGGCGCCGAGCACAAGAGCGACGGCCCGCTATTCGACGAGGAGGATCTGGCGCTGCTCTTTGCGCCGGTAGTGTAGTGAGATGGGTTAAGAAAAAATCCCCCTCTGGTTGTTGGCTGAAGATTTTCCTGCTGAAGTGAACGAAATACCTCGCTTCCTGAGCATGAAGATGAAAAACGTTGGTGATGTGCACCTTCATGGGCACCTGGCGCTGGGCGTCCTGCCGCCGGAGCGAGCGCCTGCCGATGACGATCTCCTCTCGCATCTGTTGTTTGCTCTGAAGCATGAGGGCGTGGGCCTGGCCATTCTTTCCGAGACGCTCCCTTATCTCTCGGTCGAATCGCTAGTTGCGGCACTGGAGGCCTTGACTGGTTTGGTGGCGGTATTGGTCTGGGGAAGAGGTATACGAAGAGGTATACGGAGCACAGCCCCGTTATAGCTATTGCTCGCGGCGGTTCTCGTGCAGCTGCTGAGCTGGTCAATGATGGCGGGGCAGCACACGCCATACCCTGATGTTCTGGGGCCTCGCACTTCTGGGGCTGATGCTGGTGGTCTCGGTGGGTGAGTATGGCATTGCTCACTGGCGTCAGGCTTTCGATAACCCGCGATTTCGGCCCGACTTTGGTGTAATGAATGCCCCGCATCCTGCGATGTTCTTCGGAGCAACAATGTTGGCGGGCGTGAGCTTCGCTGCGCGTTGCTGGCGTTCGGGGAGGTGGGCGTGGACTCGGCACTTGGGCTGGCTGAGTGTCAATGGCTTCCTGACCGAACACGCCAGTATGGCCACCTACACAATACTACACTAGAGGTTCTGGTTGCCTATGGCGTGTTGGGTCTTAGTGTGATGATCGTGCTTGGGGCTTAGGTTGGTCTAGTACTACAGTCGTAACTGAATAAGCTACAATGCATGTGGTTGATATGGAAGCGATTACAGGGTGAAGGATGCAAGAACTGGATCTTTCTGTCTCAGCATTGTTGGATGACCTGGCAGAGCGGTTAGGCCCGCTCTTTCCGCGTTCGGAAACGCGCGCTCGAGCTCTACGTTACATCCAGGGGCTGCTCAGCCAGTGTGAACGTAAGAATAGCTGGCATCTTGCCGAATGGCTCGGCGATGCCACCCCAGATGGGGTACAGTACCTGTTGGATCGTGCCCGCTGGGATGCGGACGTAGCACGCGATATTCTCCGCCAATGGGTCATCGATACGCTGGGCTCGCCTAAGGGTGTCCTAGTCCTGGACGAGACCGGCTTTACCAAGAAAGGCCAGCACTCGGCCGGCGTGCAACGCCAGTACAGTGGCACCGCTGGCCGTATCGAAAATAGTCAGATCGGGGTCTTTCTTCTCTACGCTAGCCCGGCGGGACATGCCTTCCTGGATCGCGCCCTGTACTTGCCCAAATCCTGGACACTGGACCGCGAGCGTTGTCGGCGTGCGGGCATCCCTGATGACGTCGAATTTGCCAGCAAACCCGAGCTCGCTCGCCGGATGCTGGAGTGCGCGATGGATCAGGACATACCGGCCGCCTGGGTGACGGGGGATAGCGTCTATGACGGTAACCGCAGCCTGCGTCTGTGGCTGGAGGAGCGCTCACAACCCTTTGTTTTAGAAGTGGCTTGTAACGAATCCTTGTGGTGGCAGAGCTTCCACTACACGCGAGCGGACGAGATCGCAGCGGCATTGCCGGATGACGCATGGCAGACCCTATCCGCTGGCTCAGGCAGCAAGGGCGAACGCTGGTTTTGCGATAGTCAGAGATGAGGAGGTGAATGTCATAACCCACGTTATGAAAGGAGCCATCCTAGGTTGCAAGCGCAGAAAGGTTCGCTACCCTATCTACTGCGCTGTGTTTCTAAATGAGACACGTTTTAACTGAAGTTTAATCATACAAGGAGTGGATTAGATGACAGTCAGCAATACACCGCTTAACCATGTGACCGCCCACAAACAGTATAGCGAGATGGCCGACGTGCCCACGGCGGGCAATGCCAGGGTGGTAGACGCTTATCCCACACGCTTGGCCCAAGCCCCTGCATCACTCACACAGCCCCGCCAGGATGGCGTCGTAAAAGGGCGTGCGCTACCGGGACCGCTGAGTGAGGCTCAGCTCGATGAGTTCGAACGCAAGGGATATTTGTTCATTCCCAATTTGATCGATGGCGAAGAGCTGGAGGCGCTTCGCAAAGAGATGAATGCCCTGCTGAGCAACGACGCCTATCGCGATAAGGCGTTCAGCATCACCGAGCCAGAAAGCCATGAGATTCGCTCACTATTTGCCGTGCATCGCCTTTCTGAGCGATTAGGGGCGCTTGCCAGCGACGAGCGCGTGGCTGGTGCGGCTCGTCAGATCATCGGTGACGACCCCTACGTGCATCAGTCGCGTATCAACTACAAGCCGGGCTTTGCCGGTAAAGGCTTCAATTGGCACTCGGACTTCGAGACCTGGCACGCTGAAGATGGTATGCCCAACATGCACGCGGTCAGCGCCTCGCTGATTTTGACCGACAACCACGAGTTCAATGGCCCGCTGATGTTGATTCCGGGCTCGCATATGGAATTCGTGCCTTGCCAGGGAGAAACGCCGGAAGACAACCACAAGCGCTCGTTGAAAGCGCAGGAAGTGGGCGTGCCGAGCCCAGAGGCGTTGACACACTTGGTCGATAAATACGGCATCGATGCCCCCAAAGGGAAAGCTGGCGGGCTGCTGTTGTTCGATTGCAACACGCTGCATGCGTCCAACGCCAACCTCTCGCCGGATCCGCGCAGCAACGTGTTCTTCGTGTTCAATCGGCCCGATAACCGCTGCGTTGCCCCGTTTGCCGCGCCTAAACAGCGTCCTTCGTTCTTGGCGCATGGGCCTGAGGAGAGCGGGTATCCCGAGGCATAAGCGATCCAGATACTCCTGCAATTCGGAAATACGCGGTCGATACTGTGGAACATGGGCATGGCTGGGGTAGACTAATGCGCCTGTCGTTGCGAATACGGCACGCATAACGAGAAGGAGAAGACCCGCCATGCGTTTTGTTCCACAGTTTACCGATGGTCAGGAGTTTCCCCACGCGCTGGGCAAGGTCATCTGTGTCGGCCGCAACTATGCCGAACATGCCAAAGAGCTGGATAACCCGGTTCCCAGTGAGCCGCTGCTGTTCATCAAGCCCGCCACTAGCGTGGTGGACTTAACCAAGCCTCTCGACCCGCCATTTTCGCGAGGCGATGTTCATTATGAAGTCGAGCTGGCGCTACTG
>NZ_JBSXNN010000040.1:0-95551 GCF_056857635.1 Vreelandella sp. L-15
GACACCCTTGCTGTTCAGCTAACGGTTCCCGCTATCAGGGTCCGTAGGGGACTTTCACCCCCAAGTCATCCTGTGAGGCACCACCCTCAGGAATAGCGCCAGTCAAGGCGCTGCGCGCCATGCCTGGCGCACAACAAAAAACGCCGCTGCATCAGCAGCGGCGCTTAAACGGCTAACGCAGGCGATTAAACGGTAAAAGCGGCTTCTTGCTGGCCCGTTTTCAGGTCGCCGGAGCGCACTAACTCATCGGTCACCCGGTCGATGGCACGTTTGGCACGGCCAATCATCTCGTCCACTTCACCACGATTGATGGTCAGCGGCGGCGCAAAACCTAGAATGTCACCTTGGGGCATGGCGCGGGCAATCAGGTTCTCTTCCATGGCCGCAGCCGCGACACGCGGGCCCACTTTCAACACGGGGTCGAAGTGCAGGCGCTGTTTGGCATCCGGAGAGAATTCCAGCGCAGCCATCAGGCCAACGCCGCGAACATCACCCAGCAGCGGGTGGCCTTCAAACGTCGCTTTCAGCTGCTGCTGGAAGTAACCGCCGGTTTCAGCCGCGTTACCCACCAGGTTTTCGCGCTCGATGATATCTAGGTTCGCAAGGCCTGCGGCACAACCCAGGGCGTGGCCTGAGTAGGTCCAGCCGTGGCCGATGGGGCCGAATTCACCGGTGCCCTGCTCAAGCACTTTCCACACTTTATCGCCGACAATCACGCCAGACAGCGGCTGGTAGGCGCTGGTCAGACCTTTGGCGATAGTGATCAGGTCAGGCTTCATATTGTAGTGGTGGCTACCGAAGTCGGAGCCGGTACGGCCAAAACCGCACACCACTTCGTCGGCAATCAGCAGCACGTCGTACTTGTCCAGTATCGGCTGAATCGCTTCCCAGTAGCCTTCCGGCGGCGGCACGATACCGCCAGTGCCAAGTACCGGCTCGCCGATAAAGGCGGCAACGGTGTCCGGGCCCTCTTCCAGAATCATCGCTTCGAGCTTATCCGCGCAATAGGCAGAGAACTCCCGCTCGGTCATGCCGTGCTGCTCGGCGGCGCGCAGGTAGTAGTGCGGCGCTTCGGTATGGCGGATGGTATCGATGGGCAGGTCGAAGTGGTCGTGGAACGCCTTCAGGCCGGTCAGCGAGCCAGACGCGATGCCAGAGCCGTGGTAACCGCGCATACGCGAGATGACCTTTTTCTTCTGCGGGCGACCCAGGACGTTGTTGTAGTAACGCACGATTTTGAGCTGGGTTTCGTTGGCGTCAGAGCCGGACATGCCGTAGTAGACTTTGGACATGTTGAGGCCTGCAATTTTCAGCACGCGCTCGGAAAGCTCGATTTGCGGCTCGTTGGAGTGGCCTACGTAGGTGTGGTAGTAGGAGAGCTCAAGCGCCTGCTTATAAATCGCTTCTGCTACTTCGGTGCGGCCATAGCCGATGTTCACACAGTAAAGACCCGCAAAACCGTCGATGAACTCACGACCATCTTTATCAACGATATTAATACCTTTACCACCGGTAATAACACGGCCCGGTGCGTCGCCGTGGGCGAAATCACGCAGGTGGGTGGAGGCGTGGAAGGTGACTTTGCGGTCGCGTTCGATCAGATCCTGGTGCAAGCTCATAACGTTCTCTCTGTACGATAAGCCTCCCCATACTTGGGGAGGGTGTTTTATCTTTGGTGACTGACTTAATGTTGGGCACCTAGCGGTGCCTTCGCCCGGCGGAGCCGGCCTCCCACAGGGCCTATTCAAGCACCTCAGCGGGTGTTGTGGGAGGGCGCTTCAGCGTGCGATGCTGTGGTTCCTAAACCTAGCTGCCCGACACCGAACCCAGTGCCCCCAGGCAGTAGTACTTCGTTTCCAGATACTCATCGATACCTGTAGCGCCACCTTCACGGCCAAGGCCGGACTGCTTAACGCCGCCGAAGGGCACGGGCGGGCCGGTCATCTTCACGGAGTTGACGCTCACCATGCCGTACTCCAGTGCGCGCATCAGCTTCCAAATACGACGAATATCATGGGTGTAGATGTACGCGGCCAGGCCGTATTCGGTGTCGTTGGCCATCTCGATCACTTCGTCGTCGCTACTATAAGCGGTAATGCCGGCCACCGGGGCAAAGTTCTCTTCCCGCCATACTTTCATTTGCGGTGTCACACCGGTCAGCAGCACGGGCATAAAGAAGTTGTCGCCCGGTGCTTGGCTTTGGTCGCCCGCGATCATGGTGGCGCCTTGGGAGATTGCGTCGTCCACAATCGCGGCTGCTTTTTCGACCGCTTGGCGGTGAATGAGCGGGCCAAGATCGACTTCGCCGTGCAGGCCATTGCCCACGGTGAGGGCCGCCATACGCTCGGTGAACTGGGCCACGAACTCATCGTGAATCGATTCGTGTACTAAAATCCGGTTAGCAGCTAGGCAGTCTTGCCCAGCGGTTTGGAACTTGGCCGCTACCGCAGCATAGGCGGCCTCTTTCGGGTCCATATCTGGCCCGACGATAAACGGCGCGTTGCCACCCAGCTCCAGTGAAAGACGCTTCACGGTGTTAGCGCTTTGCTCGATGAGCAGGCGGCCAACGCGGGTGGAGCCGGTGAACGAGAGCGCACGAATACGCGGTTCGCTGCACAAAATCTTGGAGACTTCCGCAGGCTCGCCCAATACCACGTTGAAGATGCCTTCTGGGATGCCCGCTCGCTCGGCAAGTTCTGCCAGCGCCAGCGCCGAGAACGGCGTTTCGTTGGCAGGCTTCACAATCACCGGGCAGCCTGCGGCCAGCGCGGCAGCGGCTTTGCGGGTGATCATCGCCAGCGGGAAGTTCCACGGCGTAATCATCGCGGCAATGCCCACCGGCTCTTTAATGGTGCCGAGCGATGCATTGGGAATGTGGCTCGGGATGGTCTCGCCGTAGGTGCGCTTGCCCTCTTCCGCGAACCAACGCACGAAGCTTGCGCCATACTCTACTTCACCACGGGCATCGGGCAGCGGTTTGCCCTGCTCCAGGGTCATGATGGTCGCTAGGTCTTCGCGGTTGGCTTGAATGAGGTCGTACCAGGCCAGCAGGCGTTCGCAACGCTCGTCGGCGCGCAGTGCCCGCCAGTGGACAAACGCCGCTTCGGCGGCATCCACAGCAGCGGTAATCTGCTCTGCTTCCAGCAGCGGAATATGGCCAATGGCTTCGTTGGTTGCCGGGTCGTACACGGCCTCTTCACGGCCACCTTCGCCATGGGTCCACTTGCCGTTCACGTAGGCGTACTGCCGGAACAGGCGCGGATCTTCCAGGCGTTTAGCAAGCGTGGTCGATAGTGTGGTCATGGGCACCTCCCCAGGTTGCAGCCAATACGATGAGGCCTGCTAGAGGCGACACACCGTGCACATCAAAAGGATCATCCATCGCGGCTCAAGGGTCGCGCTAAATCGATGTGTCTAGCGTAAGGGAGAATCGCCACGAAGTGTTTTTGAAAGCGCCGGTGTTTTCCGGCACTTTTTTTGTGGCAAGACGTTTTATGATGGTTTTTTTTTGGCCGCAAGGCAAAGCGGCTAAAGCGCAGCGCTGGGGTCGATGCCAATCGGCTGATGCTTGACAGTCTTCGTCACGATATACGTAAAGTAGCGCTCAATGCCCACCTCCGATACCAGCCATTTATCCATCAAGCGCTGGTAGCTATCGATGGTGCGGGCTTCGAACTTCACCAGATAATCGACGCCACCGCCGACGGCCACGCACTCGGTCACTTCGGGAGTTTGCATCACCAAGGCTTCAAAGCGGGCAAAGCTTTCGGCGTTGTGCTGCTTGAGCTCGATCTGCACCCATACGGGGTTGCGCGGCACCAGCACGTCAGCATTGATGCGCGCGGTATAGCCTTCGATCACACCGGCTGTTTCCAGCCGCTTTACCCGCTCCCAGCAGGGGCTGACCGAGAGGTTAATCGCCTCGGCCAGCTTAGACTTGGTGATTCGTCCATCCCGGGAGAGGATATCGAGAATTTTGAGATCAAAACGGTCCAGTTTCATCATACCGAGGGCTACGCCTCTAGCCGTTCAACAACATCGGCAATCACCGCTAGAGTGTCCCCCATATTGATCAGCGACGGCGCACGGCGGGCCATGAGAATACCATCGCGCTCGGCTTTGTACGCCACCGGGGCGGTGCCGCTGCGGGTCATATCGTAAACATAGGCGATGGTTTGGCCCTTCTTCACTTCGTCGCCCAGTGCCACCAGCAGCTCTAATACGCCCGAATGCTGGCTCTGCACGTAGCAGCTAGCATCCGGCATATCGAGGTACATTTGACCGCCTTCGGGCATCTCCACGTCACCGGCTACCAAACCGTAATGAATTAAGAAGTTTCGCACGCCACGCTCGGCAATCGCCATGCTTTGCGGCGTAGAGGTGCCGCCGCCGCCCAACTCCGTGGCCACAAACACTTTGCCCTGGCGCTCGCAAGCGGTGTCGAAAAGCTTTTCGGCATCTAGCTCAAACATCACCATGGCGTAAGGTGCACCAAACGCTTTTGCACCTTCCAGGGCGGCCTGCTGTTGGGCTTTGTCATCCAGCACGTGGGAAGCGCCAAACGGCAGAATATCCAGCGTGCGGCCGCCAGAGTGCAGGTCGAGCACCACATCGCTCATGGGCACCAGCACGCGGGTGAAGTAGTCGGCAATTTGCGAGGTCACCGTGCCGTTAGGGTCGCCAGGAAAGCTGCGGTTCAGGTTGCCTTTATCCATGGGTGAGGTGCGTTTGCCCGCCATCACCGCTGGGGTATTCATGCAGGGCACGATGATCACGCGTCCGGTCACGTCTTCCGCTTTCAGCGTCGAGGAGAGCTTCAACAGCGAAGTGATGCCCTCGTACTCATCGCCATGGTTGCCACCGGTGAGCAGTGCCGTGGGGCCTTCGCCATTTTTTACTACCGTGACGGGGATCATCACCGCGCCCCAAGCCGACTCATCGGTGGAAATCGGCAGTTTCAGGAAGCCGTGCTGCACGCCATCGGCGTCGAAGTCAACGGTGGCGGAAATGGGGCTTGGCCGCAGTTGGTTCGGTTGAAGCGTCATTGTGTTTCCCTTGTGTTATCACGCGGCTATTTGACGAACAGCTGGCGGGGGAAATTCGCCAGGGTTTCACAGCCATCTTCGGTTATTAGGATACTTTCGGTAATCTCCAGGCCCCAGTCATCAACCCATAGGCCGGGCATGAAGTGGAAGGTCATGCCGGGCTGCAGGATAGTTTCATCCGAGGGGCGCAAACTCATGGTGCGCTCGCCCCAGTCGGGTGGGTAAGAGATACCGATGGGATAACCACAGCGGGCACCACCGCGGTCAAAGCCATATTTATCCATCGCCGCACCCAGCGCCATGGCAATATCTGCCGTGCGGTTGCCGGGTTTGGCAACCGCTAGGCCATTCTCGATACCTTCCAGCAGCGCCGACTCCGCACGGATAAAATCAACCGGTGGCGTGCCGAGAAACACCGTGCGCGACATAGGCGCATGGTAACGCTTAAACACGCCCGCAATCTCGAAGAAGGTGCCTTCGCCGGTGCGAAATGGCGTATCGTCCCAGGTTAAGTGGGGTGCGGCTGCATCTTTACCGGTGGGCAACATGGGCACGATGGCGGGGTAATCACCGCCAAATACTTTGCCGTTTTCATCGACAAAGCCCTCAATACCCACGCGATAAATCTCCGATACTAGCTTGCTCTTGGGCAGACCAGGCTCAATCACCTCAAGAATGCGCGAGTGCATCCCCTCGACGATTCTGGCCGCTACCCGCATATAAGCAATTTCTTGAGGCGACTTGATCGCCCGGCACCAGTTCACCAGCGAGTTGGCATCCATAAAGCGCGCGTGGGGAAGCTCCTTGAGCAGGCTTTGGTAAGCCTTGGCGGAAAAGTAGTAGTTGTCCATTTCCATGCCCACCACGCCGGTGTGCCAGCCACGGTCGGGCATGATCGACTGCGCCAGATACTCCATCGGGTGCATGTCGGGGTTCTGGACGTAGTAATCCGGGTAATAGGTGATGTTATCGGGATGAATCCAGCAGGTGCGCAGTGCACCATTGGCATCCATCCGGCGGCCGAACCATACGGGTTCGCCTTCCAGCCCCACCAGCACGCACTGGTGGACATAAAATGACCAACCATCGTAGCCGGTTAGCCACGCCATGTTGGAGGGGTCGCTGACGATCAATACGTCAATACCACGACCGGCCATTTCAGCACGCACCTTCCACAGGCGGTTTGCATACTCTTCACGAGTGAAAGGCAGGGAAACCTCAGTCATCGGGCAACTCGCCATCAAAGATCACTAAGAACCAGCGCATGCCCTAAGGCTCACTGCGCTGGGCCACAGGATCGACCTGGCCACCGCCGCTGCTGGCCCGCCAATGTCGTCTTAAGGCGATACTAGCACCCCCCCTTGGCTGCCGGTCAAAGCCTTTATTACAAAAATTTCATATGCTGTTAACGTTAGCTTTATCTATACGTTGACAGCGTTCTCCATAATGCCCTCAGGTTGCGGTATTAAGCTCCTCTCGCCCATGATAGTCAGCATGCATTATTAACTGAGTACAAGGAGATAACATGAAAGTCGTGGTGCATATTGACGACGCGGCCCAGTGGCAGGCCGCTATTGCAGAGGCGCTTCCAGAGGCCACCGTGCTTACCAGTGACGCCCCCGCCAGCGAACGGGCCAACGCCGACTACCTAGCCGTGTGGAAAGCGCCCGCTCACCTCCTGCAAGAACAAACGCAGCTAAAAGGCATTATTAACCTAGGGGCTGGGGTCGATTATTTGCTGAAGACGCCTGGGCTCCCCAAGGATGTCCCTATTGTGAAGCTACGCGATGCAGGCATGAGCGAATTGATGGCCGACTATGTGCTTTACGGCGTGCTGCACTTCTACCGCAGCATGGACCGCTACGCCGCTCAGCAGCCAAATGCCCGCTGGCAGCCCCATGCGGTGCCGGATAAAGCGAACTGGCCGGTGGGTGTATTAGGGCTAGGCGCTATCGGCAGCTATGTGGCGAGCGCGCTTCAACAGGCTGGGTTCCCGGTGCTTGGCTGGAGCCGTACCCCCAAACAGATCAGCGGCGTGCGCTGCCTGCATGGCGAGGACGGTTTAAACGAGCTACTGAACCAAGCGCAAAGCGTAGTAACCATTCTCCCCGATACAGCGGCTACCCAGCACATTCTTAACGCCGAACGGCTGGCACAACTGCCGAAAGGTGCCAGCATCATTAACCCAGGCCGTGGTAGCTTGATTGATGAGCAAGCACTGCTGGACGCACTTGGCCATGACGGCCAGCCAGGGCACCTGCGCGGAGCACTGCTGGATGTTTTCCATGAAGAGCCGCTACCGGCAAACAACCCGCTCTGGCAGCACCCTAAGGTCATCGTCACTCCGCATATGGCGGCCCCCACACCGCTTAACGATGCCATTGATCAAGTGATTTCGTACCTGCACGCCTTTGAGGCGGGTGAACCCCTGGCTACTGTTAACCCCGACATGGGCTACTGACGTTTAACGCCACGCTCGTTATACTCGCACACGGAACCAAGCGCTCGCTAAAGGCTCTTAGGACGACACACTGTAGGGAGGAGGAGCCTTTGCAACACACATTCGCTCGTAACACACGGCACGGCCTATTGGGCGCTACATTGACTGCCGCGCTGATGACGAACAGCGCCGTCGCGCTTGCCGATGACAGCGCTTCCTTGGCCTCTCCTCAGCCATTCGAGGCGCAGTACCGGCTTGAAATTCGCGGCTGGCCGAGCGCCAACATTACCCATACGCTCACGCATGAAGGCTCGCATTGGCTGAGCGACATGAGTTTCTCCATTGCCGTCGCCCGAGGTAACGAGCGCAGTCGTTTCTACATCGATGATGGCGACACACACTCTTTGCTTTATAACAGCAGCTACTCTCTCTTCGGTGTCGGCGACAGCTATCAGCTCAACCAAGACGACATTCCCTCCATCGATCGTCAAGCCGCCCTGTTCGACCTCTCCCGCCGGGCTGGCACCGAAGGCTGCACCGAGAGCA
Organism: Vreelandella sp. L-15; assembly: GCF_056857635.1. NCBI lineage: Bacteria > Pseudomonadati > Pseudomonadota > Gammaproteobacteria > Oceanospirillales > Halomonadaceae > Vreelandella > Vreelandella sp. L-15. The sequence goes on from NZ_JBSXNN010000040.1 coordinate 8,032, forward strand.
ACCCCTGCGATATCGACTTCGTGGATCACCGTGGGCGCGACGAACACTTCCAGTACTTCGTGAACGAGCCCACTACAGCCCGTGTGCCTGCCGGTGAGTTCGACGCTAAGCAGGTCACGCTGATTGATGCCGAAAAGCCTGACCGGCATTTGCTGATCAACTTCCATCCTGACTGGCCGGGGCTCATCCTCTCAGCCACCTATGAAAAAGAGGGGCGCCGACAAACGACACTCACCATGACCCACTTCAACCCCGCCGGGGGTAACGCGCCCTAAATGCTCTCTGGCCTATTGATCGTTTTACTGCCGCTGTTTTTGGGCTACTTGGTACGTGTCCGTTCGACCCGCTTGCTGAATCTGATTAACCGAGCCGTCAGCGGCTCGGTGTACCTGATTCTGCTGTTTATGGGTGTGAGCCTCGCCGGGCTTGAGAATTTAGGCAGCCAGCTCTCTCGTCTGGGTGGCAATGCCCTACTGCTGTTTACCATCACCACGCTGTTTAACTTAGCCGCACTGTGGTGGCTTTCTCGGCGAGTGCGGCTCAGCGCGGGCGGCTCTCCGGTAGTGAAAGATGCCCCCACCAGCAAACTCGCCGCCATGCAGGGCTCACTGCTGCTGGTGGGCGTGGTGGCGGCGGGCGTCACCATAGGGTTGCTGCTTGGGCCAATGGTTGGCGAGGCGCTGTTCACCACCGCCGACTGGCTAGCCGAGTGGGTGCTGTACCTGCTGCTGGTGTTGATTGGCTGCCAGTTACGCAACTCCGGTATGCCGCTGAAGCAAATTTTGCTCAACCGCTTGGGGCTCGCCATTGCGGTCACACTGGCCGTTAGCTCGCTGCTAGCGGGCTTGGTAGCCGCCCCGCTGCTTTCGCTGAGTTGGAACGAAGGCCTCGCGATGGCCTCAGGCTTCGGCTGGTACTCGCTGTCCGCCATCCTGATTGGCGACCAGCTTGGCCCGCTGATGGGTGGTGTGGCGTTCTTCAACGACCTCACCCGCGAGCTGCTGGCGTTCATCCTGATCCCGCTGGTCATTCACCGCCACACCGCGCTGGCGATTGGCTACGGCGGGGCGACCTCCATGGATTTCACTCTTCCTGTTATCCAGCAGCACGGCGGCGTGGCCTGTGTGCCCATTGCCGTGGTTAGCGGCTTTATCCTCTCGCTGCTGTCGCCTCCGCTGATTCTGTTCTTTCTTTCGCTTTCGGGTTAGCACGCACGGGCGCTCCTTGGTTAGGATACGCAGCAAACGCATACCCTCTTTTATGACCAAGGACGCCCACCCGCCATGCTCAACGGAATCTGGTTAAGCTTCTTTATTGCCGCCTTTGCGGCATCGCTCTGGCAGTGGCTGGTGGGTGGCGATAGCGAAGTGTTTGCCCGCTTGGTGCAGTCGCTGTTCGATATGGCGAAGGTGAGCGTCGATATTATCTTGGTGCTGCTGGGCACCATGACGCTGTGGCTGGGGTTTCTTTCCATTGCCGAAAAGGCAGGGTTGATACGACTACTGGGGCGGGTACTCGACCCGCTTTTTAGCCGCCTGATGCCCGAAGTGCCCCGTGGCCACCCGGCCATGGGGCTGATTAGCATGAACTTCGCGGCGAACATTCTCGGCCTGGATAACGCCGCCACGCCGATCGGTATCAAAGCGATGCATTCGCTGCAAAGCCTTAATCCCAGCAGTGAGACTGCCAGCAACGCTCAAATCCTGTTTTTAGTGCTTAATACCTCGTCGCTCACCCTGCTGCCCGTCACTATTTTTATGTACCGCGCCCAGCAGGGAGCCACCGACCCCACGCTGGTATTTTTACCTATCTTGCTCGCGACTAGCGCTTCTAGCCTGGCTGGGCTTTTGGCAGTAGCGGTGATGCAGCGTTTAAAGCTCTGGCACCCGGTCGTGTTGGCCTATTTAGTGGCAGCTGCGTTAGCGTTAGGGCTATTGATCACTACTTTAGCGGGGATGTCCGCTCAGGCGCTGGCGGCGGCCTCAACGCTGGTGGGCAATCTGACCCTGTTTAGCATTGTGATGATGTTTCTGGTGGTTGGCGCGCTTCGCGGAGTGAAGGTGTACGACGCCTTTATCGAAGGGGCTAAAGAGGGCCTGAGCTTTACCATCACCCTGCTGCCCTACCTAATTGCCATGCTGGTCGCGGTGGGTGTGCTGCGCGCCAGCGGCGTGCTGGATGCCGGGCTTGGCGGGATCCGCTGGCTGGTTGAGGGCATCGGCTGGGACACCCGCTTTGTGGATGCGCTACCCACCGCCTTTGTGAAACCGCTCTCCGGTAGCGGCTCCCGTGCCATGATGATCGAAACCATGAACACCTTTGGTGTCGATAGCTTCCCTGGGCTACTGGCAGCCACCTTCCAAGGCAGCACCGAAACCACGTTTTACGTGCTGGCGGTTTACTTCGGTGCCGTAGGCATCACCCGCATTCGCCATGGGTTGGGATGCGCCCTGGTCGCCGATATAGCAGGCATCACCACCGCCATTCTGGTGTGCTACTGGTTCTTTGGCTGAATTGCGCGAAGAGTGTTGTACCAAGCCAGGCCTGCCATGAAATTTGGCGCAGCGGTGCAGTTGGTTGCACTCACTGCGCCAATTGCTGCACCAAAGTGCATCACATAAAAACGGTGCGGGCCTTTTAAGGCAACGCACCGTTAGGGGACTTACAAAATTCACTAACTGTTCTTTTAAGACTAAACAAAACTCCTCATCAGTATTGGCGCCTAAGAGGAAGTTCTGGCTTCGGGCAAGTCGTTCTTAGCCCATCAATATGCTCGTGCAATCCTGCGGGAATCGTCTGCCACATTGGATCGAGGATGAAATCGATACCTTCGCGTCTCGCAATTTTTGCAGCAGGTACAAAATCAGCGTCACCAGCCATAAGCACAATTTGATCAACTTGCCCTTTTAACGTCAAAGAAGTGACATCAACTCCTATACGCATATCGACCCCCTTTTGCCGAACATCAACGCGCACATCATTCTCAGTCAAATCATCAAGCGATATTTTATGCTTTAGCAATGCTTTGATTTTTTCAGGTTTAAGTGTCCACTGAGCATCATCCGAAAGATGGCCCAGACGGACTGCTAATTTGCGTTTCCCCAACAAGGCTTGGTGCAGCTCTTTACGAAAAAGCGCCTCTGGCGTTTTGGAAAAGTCGATGGCTTTCCCTGAAATAGGGTTATGCATCTTTTTCGATAGGGGCGGGCAGTCGTAGAAAAAAATTCTGTACAAATCACGCCGTTGATTCGTTTGACTGTTTCCATGGCGGCTCTTCTCATGCAAGTGACTTACCGCCCACCGAAACAAACAATCAGCTGCTCTTTTTCCATCATACGCATTGGAGGGCTCTATGCGCCTGAAACGCTTAATAAAATAGCCACCATCAATCAATATTGCTGTAGGCATGGCTTTTTTCCTTCTTCAAACAAAAAACGCCCTAGGGGTCGGCTTATCCCGAGATATGTGGGAAAGCTTACTGCCTAAGGCGTGGATAATTTCTAGCTTACGGAGTACTTAATGCCTCGTCAACCCCAATCGCCTCTACAGGTTACATGCGCGCAATACCCGCTTTTGCCGCTCGCGCTGCGTGAAGCTTCTTGTAGCTTTCGATCAGGCGCTGGTGGCGATCCAAGCCCTCTAACTGCATATTGGTGGGCGTGAGGCCGTGGAAGCGCACGCTGCCGTCTACTGAACCCACGACCGCCTCCATAGTCGCTTCGCCGAACATGCGCTTGAAGTTGGGCAGGTAGTCGTCCAGCGCCAATTCGTCGTCCAGGGCAATTTCCAGCACCGCGTTCACCGCCTGGTAGAACAGGCCGCGCTCAACGGTGTTGTCGTTGTACTGGAGGAACATCTGCACGCAGTCCAGCGCCTCTTCATGGCGGCCCAGTGCCAGGTAAACCAGCAGTTTCAGCTCCAGAATGGTTAGCTGGCCCCACACGGTGTTCTCGTCGAACTCGATACCAATCAGCGTGATGATATCCGCGTGGTCGTCCATCTGGCTCTCTTCCAAGCGCTCGACGAGATCGGTGAGCTGCTCGTCATCCAGGCGATGCAGATTGAGAATATCTTCGCGGTAGTCCAGCGCCTTGTTGGTGTTGTCCCAAATCAGGTCTTCGATGGGGTACACCTCGGAGTAGCCAGGTACCAGAATGCGGCATACCGGCGCGCCCAGGTCTTCGTGCACTGCCATGTACACTTCCGCGCCCAGCTCTTCGAAAATACCGAACAAGGTCTCGGCTTCCTCTTCGTTGCTGCCGGAGAAGTCCCACTCGCTGAACTCGAAGTCGGGCTTGGCGCTGAAGAAGCGCCAGGAGACTACGCCTACCGAGTCGATGAAGTGCTCGACGAAGTTGTTCGGCTCAGAGACAGTCTGCGAGTTGAAAGTTGGCAGCGGCAGGTCGTTCAGGCCTTCGAAGCTGCGCCCTTGAAGCAGCTCGGTCAGGCTGCGCTCCAGCGCCACTTCAAAGCTTGGGTGGGCACCAAAGGAGGCAAACACGCCGCCGGTACGCGGGTTCATCAGCGTCACGCACATGACCGGGAACTGCCCGCCCATGGAGGCATCCTTCACCAGCACCGGGAAGCCTTGGGCTTCCAGGGCGTTAATGCCCTCTACAATGTTCGGGTACTTGGCCAACACTTCTTGGGGTACGTCGGGCAGGGTCAACTCCTGTTCGAGAATCTCCCGCTTCACCGCCCGCTCGAAAATTTCAGATAAACACTGCACCTGAGCTTCCACCAGGGTATTGCCCGCGCTCATACCATTACTGAGGAACAGGTTCTCGATCAGGTTGGAGGGAAAGTAGACCGTTTCTCCGTCGCTTTGGCGCACAAAGGGCAGCGAAACGATGCCCCGGTCTTCACGGCCCGAGTTGGTATCGATCAGGTTCGATCCACCCAGCTCGCCTTCTGGGTTGTAAATCGCCAGGCAGTGCTCGTCGAGAATGCCTTCCGGCAGCTCGTCATTCGGCCCCGGCTTGAACCACTTCTCATTGGGGTAGTGCACGAATTCGCTGTTCGCGATCTCTTCACCCAAGAATTGATCGTTGTAGAAGAAGTTGCAGCTCAAACGCTCGATGAACTCGCCCAGCGCCGAACACAGCGCGCTCTCTTTGGTCGCGCCTTTGCCGTTGGTAAAGCACATGGGCGAGGCCGCATCGCGGATATGCAGCGACCACACGTGGGGCACGATATTGCGCCAGGAGGCAATCTCAATCTTCATGCCGAGGTCGGCCAAAATACCGCTCATGTTGGCAATGGTCTGCTCCAGCGGCAGGTCTTTGCCTTCGATGTAGGTGCTGCTCCCCTCCGGCGCGCCCATCAGCAGCGCTTGGGCGTCCTCATCGATGTTCTCGACCACTTCGATCTGGAACTCGGGGCCGGTCTGAACGACCTTCTTCACTGTACAGCGGTCGATGGAGCGCAGGATGCCTTCGCGATCCTTTTCCGAGATATCTTCCGGCAGCTCGACCTGGATTTTGAAGATCTGCTTGTAGCGGTTTTCCGGGTCGACGATGTTGTTTTGCGACAGGCGAATGTTCTCGGTGGGAATATTGCGCGCGTTGCAGTACACCTTGACGAAGTAGGCGGCACACATAGCCGACGACGCCAGGAAGTAGTCAAACGGGCCAGGGGCCGAGCCGTCGCCCTTGTAGCGAATCGGCTGGTCGGAGATGACCGTAAAATCGTCGAACTTGGACTCCAGGCGGAGGTTGTCGAGATAGTTAACTTTGATTTCCATAAGCGGGCGTCCAGAGTAATGAGTGTGCCTGAGCGCCAACGCATCAGGCGAATGGCGGCCATTATCCAGTTTTTTGCCCGCTTCGTCTTGGGCAGTCACCCAAATCATCTACCACTCGTCATGCAGGCATGGTGTCGCTTGATATAGCGGCCGTATGGGGTTCTTTGGCGTAAATCACTGCACTATTGTGCCTGCATCATATGGTCTGCCTCAGCTTCACTGACACCGAGCATAAGTAAAATCTGGCGTTGTGTGGCTAACAGCACCTGCTTTCTTTCCACCTCTCCCGGCAGACTTTTAGCAATGGCGACAGCCCCTACCAATAAGGCCAAAATGACTCGAGATTTATCAGCAATCACTTTGCGGTCATTGGCAAAGGGCAGCTGTTTCAGCTTACTCAGCGCGATCAAACGGGTTTCAAGCATCTTTTTCATACTCATATAAGACGCTTCAAACAGGGTGCGGATTTCAGCTTTTTCACTACCAATTTCGTTGAACAGTACTGCTTCAGGCCCCGGCCTATGTTTTGCCTCCAGCTCTTGGAGATTGCAGTAGTTGGCGACTAGCTCGGTTAGATGCTGTAACGAAAGCGGGCCTTTTACCAGTCTAGCCGCCCGGCTGTTATCAATGGTCAGGCGAACAGACTCATGGTACAGAGCCTCTTTCGACGCAAAATGAGCATAAAAGGCGCCATGGGTCATCTTGGCTAGCTTCATGATCTGGCCAATCGATACCTTTTGAAACCCATTGCGGCTGAATAGCTCCGTCGCTGAAGCCAGAATACGCTCTTTGGTTTTCGATTTATGGCTCTTGGGATAAGGCATGCTCACCTCATCGTGCGTCAGCTAAATATTATCTTGATCATATACTGCCCATTGCTAGGGTGACCACACTACTGATTCAGGAGTCACTTATGCAGTCACCTATTGTGATTACCGGCATGGGCATGGTCAGCCCGTTAGGCAACAGCGTCAATAAAAGTTGGCAGCGCCTGGTTAACGCCCAGTCTGGCATCAGCACTATTGACCGCTTTGATACCAGCAATATCCCGATCAAAATTGCTGGGACGGTGCCGAGCATTAGCCAGGACCCCAGCGGCGGCGTTGACTTGAATGCCATCGCCGACCCCAAAGAGCAGCGCAAAATGGATCTATTCAGCCTGTACGCGTTAGCAGCCGCCCAAGAGGCACTGGCGCAGGCCGACTGGTTCCCCGTCGAGCAGGCGCAAAAACGCCGAACGGCCACCATCATTGGCTCTGGTATTGGCGGGTTTCCTACCATCACACAAGCTCAAAGGACGCTTGTCGAGCGAGGCTATCGCAAACTTACCCCTTTCACGGTGCCTGCCTTTCTAGCCAATCTGGCAGCGGGCAACCTTTCTATCCGTTATGGATTTCAAGGCCCCTTGGGGTGTCCGGTAACGGCTTGCGCCGCAGGACTACAGGCGATTGGCGACGGCATGCGCATCATCCGCAATGGCGAAGCCGATGTCGCCCTCGTCGGCGGGGCTGAAGCATGTATTGATCCGCTTTCGCTCGCCAGCTTTAACGCTTTAAAGGCCGTTTCCACAGAATCAGACGCCCCGGAGCGTGCTTCCAGGCCGTTTGATAACGCCCGTAATGGTTTCGTTATGGGAGAAGGCGCTGGCGTCATGGTGATCGAAACCCTTGACCATGCGATGGCACGGGGTGCCACGCCTTTAGCAGTGATTAGCGGTTACGGCACCAGCGCGGACGCCTACCACCTGACGGCAGGTCCCAAAGATGGGTCTGGCGCAGCCGCAGCGATCCAAGCGGCGCTAGGGATGGCCAAGCTTTCTCCTGATGCGATTGATCATATCAATGCCCACGCCACCTCGACACCCGTTGGCGACCGGGCTGAAATAGCGTCATTGCGCAACGTATTCGGTGAGCGCTTGCCCGCCATTCCCATATCGGCCACGAAAGCAGCCACAGGCCATTTGTTGGGCGCAGCCGGCGGCATAGAGAGTATTTTTTCCGTACTGGCACTCCGGCATCAGCAACTCCCGCCCACCATCAACCTGGAGGCGTGCGACGAAGATATGCAGGATTTGACCTTCGTCACGTCGGCTCATCAGCACGCCACTCAGCATGTATTGTGCAACGGGTTTGGTTTTGGTGGCGTCAATGCGGCACTGATCGTCAGCAGCATGGAACGTTAAGAGTAGCGCTAGCAGAACCGACGCGATGATCGGTGCTGCTAGCGTCTAATGTCATTCATCCCGGTGTAGAAACGGCAGCGCCTCTTCCAGCAGCAGGTCAGGAACCTCCTCGGCAATGTAGTGCCCGCAGGGCAACGCCTTGCCCTCTACCTGCGTCGCTACCTTGCGCCATTCAGCCAAGGCATCGAAGCAGGCTTCAATCGCACCTTGGGCACCCCACATCACGTTGATCGGACAGGTGAGTTTCACATCCGCGTCGATATCCGCCTGGTCGTGCTCCAGATCGATGGTGGCGCTGGCGCGGTAGTCGCCGCAGATGCCGGTGGCCGTGCCGGGAAGCGCCAGGCAGCGCTCGTACTCCGCCAGCGCTTCTGGGGCGAACGGTGCCATGCCCGCACTGCGGGCGCCCATCACGCTTTTTAAATACTGAGCGGGGTCGGCTTGAATCAGCATTTCTGGCAGCGGCTGGGGGCGAATCAGAAAGAACCAGTGCCAGTAGCTGCGGGCGAACGCCTCATTGGTGCCACGGTACATGGCCAGCGTGGGGGCGATATCTAAAAGCACCATGCGCTCGACGCGTGCTGCGTGGTCTACCCCTAAGCGGTGTGCCACCCGCGCGCCACGGTCGTGGGCCAGCACCTTGAAACGCTCGAACCCCAGCGCGCTCATTAGTTCGGCCATATCGGCGGCCATGGTGCGCTTGGCGTAATTGAAGTGCTCTGCGTCGTCATCCGGCTTACCGCTATCGCCGTAGCCGCGCAGGTCGGCGGCAATCACCGTAAAGTGCTGGGCAAGCATGCCCGCAACTTTGTGCCAAATCATATGGGTCTGCGGGTGGCCGTGAAGCAGCAGTAGTGCCGGGCCGTTGCCGCCCATCCGATAGGCAATATCGACGCCGTTAACGCGGCGTGTCTGTTTTTCAAACCCTGCAAACATGGCTAGCTCCTCGCGGATAGGTGATGCTCTTCACTTGGCGTTCTCTTGTAACCGTTCGATCAGAAAGTCTTTCAGCGCGACCACAGCGGGCGTGAGCGACAGCCGATGCGGGCAGACGAGATACAGCGGCGCGGGCTCGGTAGAAAACGAGGCCAACAGCGCCACCAAGCGGCCTGCATCGAGGTCTGCCTGAACATCGAGGCGAGATTTATAGGCAATGCCCTCTCCCGCCAGCGCCCAGCGGCGCACGCACTCGGCATCGTCGCTCACTCGATTGCCCTGCACGCTGATACGCTCACTGCCGAACTGCCACTGGTTGTGCACCCGCTCACCCAGGTTGAAGCAGAGGCAGTTGTGCTGGCGTAATTCATCTGGAGTGGCAGGCTCGCCGTGGCGCGCGATATAGCTTGGTGCTGCGCACACCGCCCGGTGGTTATCGCTTTTTAGCGGCAGGGCTACCAGGCTGGAATCCTCCGGCACGCCGTAGCGCAGGGCAATCTCCACCGGCTGGCGAAACAGGTCGCTCACCCGGTCACTCACCCGAAGCCGCAGGCGCAGCTGCGGATGCCGCGCCATAAAGCGATCCAGCCAGCCCAGCAGCACGTTGCGGCCCAGATCGGAAGGCATGGAGAGGCTGAGCTCTCCCGCGATCTCCTGGCGTTCGCGGTGCAGCTCTTTTTCCCCTTCGGCAAGGGCGCTCAATGCCGTTTTCGCATGCACTAAATAGTGCGCCCCGGCGGGCGTTAGCCGCAAGCTGCGGGTAGAGCGTACCAGTAGCCGCGTGCCCAACGCGTCTTCAAGCCGTTTGATTGCCGCGCTAGCCACTGCCGGGGTAATCGCCAGCTCCCGCGCGGCGGCGGAAAGGCTGCCGTGCTCGGCGGCGTAGACAAGCACGTTTAGGTCATCAGTACGCATGGGTCGATGGCGCCCTTATTTTCAAAAAAAAATGGAAACTGTTAGCTACATTAGCCCTCTTTTTCATAAAACGACACCCAGGCATGATGACGCCATTCATCATCCTTTAGAGAGCCACTATGAAAGCATTTGCGTTTACCAAAAGCCTGCCGATCGACCACCCAGACGCCCTGCACGCCGTCGAGCTACCGCTGCCCACACCCGAGCCCCACGATATTCGCGTCGCGGTGAGCGCGGTTTCCGTTAACCCGGTGGATGCCAAGGTGCGCAAAAGCGCGCTGCCTGAAGGCGGCGAGCCGCGGGTGCTGGGTTACGACGCGGTAGGCGTGGTCGATGCCGTGGGCAGTGCGGTCACTCGCTTTCAGCCAGGTGACCGGGTGTGGTACGCAGGCAGCATTGCGCGCCAAGGCTCCAATGCCGAGTACCAACTGGTCGATGAGCGTATCGTCAGCCTGGCGCCGAAAAGTCTGTCTGACGTCCAGGCAGCGGCTCTCCCTCTCACCGCCATTACCGCCTGGGAGCTACTGTTTGACCGCCTGGAACTGGGCCTGCGCGACACCAAAGGCAAAACCCTATTAGTGGTAGGCGCTGCGGGGGGTGTTGGCTCGATTCTGATTCAGCTCGCCAAGCAGCTCACCGATATCACCGTGATTGGGACAGCCTCTCGCCCGGAAAGCCAAGCCTGGATCACGTCGCTCGGCGCCGATGCGGTGATCGACCACCACCAACCGCTGGATGAAGCGCTCAACGCCGCAGGCTACGAGCAGGTGGATATGGTGATCAGCCTGAACCAAACCGACCACCACTTTGAGGCGATCATCAATGCTCTAAAACCCCAGGGCAAGCTGGCGCTGATCGATGACCCGGAGCTGATCGACGTGCGCAAACTCAAGCTCAAGAGCCTGTCACTGCACTGGGAGCTGATGTTCACGCGGCCGCTGTTTACCACCGAGGACATTGCCAAGCAGCACGACCTATTGAGCGAAGTCGCCGCCATGGTGGATAGCGGCCGTTTAACCACGACGCTGGGCGAAGTGCTCGGCCCTATCAATGCCGATAACCTAACGCGCGCTCACGCGCTGATCGAGAGCAATCGTACTGTGGGTAAGCTGGTATTAGAGGGCTTCTAACCACGTGCACCGCTTATTTTAAGCAGGTGTGAGGGGCGAGCCGTTGCACTCTTGGGCGCAAGGCGGCACATTAGCCGCCACCGCCCAAGAGTCACGCCTATGCACGATGAATTTGTGGCCAATTTGCGCCTGCTGTGCAGCTACTACCCCTCTATTGCCGACGTGTGCCTTCGCCTGCCCATCAACCGGGCGCAGTTCAACCGCCACCTCAGCGGACGCTACTACCCCAGCCATGCCGCGCTCCAGCGTATTTGCCACTTTTTTGGCGTCACGCCGGACGACATTGCCCTGCCCCACCACGATTTTCGGGCGCTGGTACAAACCGGCCAGCTCAATGCCGACACCGCGAGCACCTCTCTGCTCGCCGCCGTGAACAACGACGTGTCTAGCGGTGATTACCACTTCCGCGCTCGCCATTGATGTATCGCCTGCTAGCGTGGCACCAGCACTTGATCGAACAAAATGGCCTCGAAGTGTTCCATAGGGGCCAGAGATTTGAGTGTTTTAGCCCGCAGAATCGCCCCTTCCCATCCGGAGAGAATAAAGCTGGCCAGCGCCTCAGGCGGGATGGCGGCATTGATCGTGCCGTCGGCTTGGGCTTGGCTCAAGCAGGCCACAAAGCGTTTTTCCCAACGCTGAAACACCAAATTCAGGGCATCACGGAAGGTATCACTCTGGCCGGAAAGCTCCTGACCGAGATTACCGATCAAGCAGCCGGTGGTGTGATCGCAGTCGAGCATATGGGCGCGCCCGGTGGCAAAGTAGCGGCGCAAACGCTCCAGGGGCGGCAGGGCGGGGTCTTCCAGCAGCGCCGCTAACGACGCATCGTAATCGTCGGCGAAGCGCTCAATGACCGCCAAGCCGAAGTCTTCTTTGCTGGAAAAGTAGTGGTAGAACGAGCCTTTGGGGACACCGCAGGTTTTTAATACAGCATTGATACCCGTCGCATTATAGCCCTGCTGGGCAATCAGCTCGGCACCAGAATCAATGAGTTTGTCACGGGTGGCGGTGTTTTTCATAACGTCATACAGACCAGGGAGTCTATGGCTTTTCACATGGATGATGGCAGTTATTGCTTGCTGCGTCAGCGTTTGGTGCAAAAAAGCCCCATCACGTCGGGTTGCACACTTTTTGCACAAAGCTTACCTAATCGCTGCGTGGCAATCGGTGATGCTAGCATGATACGCGCTCTTTTCTGGAATTTTCGCTCTCAGCCAACGGATAACGCCCGTCCATGACCCCCTCTCACTCTTACGCTTTTTCTCAGCAAGGTCGCATCGGCTTCGGTGCGCTGGCAGCGCTATTGGTGTTTGTCGGTGGTTTAGCTCTCGCTTGGTGGATCGTTAGCCAGCCGCCACGGGTCGAGCGCCGCCCGCCGCCACTGCCAACGCCGCCTGTGGTCGATGTCATCACTACGGAACAGCAGGTGCAGTCACCCACGCTGAACGGCTTTGGCCGCGTTGAGGCAGAAAAATCCACCGAGCTTGCCAGCCGCGTAGCGGGCCAGCTAGAGCGCTTTGGCGATGGCGTGCTGCCTGGGCGAGTCGTGGAGCAGGGCGAGCCGGTGGCCCACATCGACCAAGCCGACCTGCGCTTAACGCTAGAAGACGCCGAAGCCCAGTTGGCGAATGCCCAGGCGCAGCTCGCCTTAGAGCAGGCCGAGCAGCAGCGTGCGCGCAGCGAGTACGAATCCTTTGGCCGCCAGCTCAGCGCCGAACGCCGCGCGCTAGTGCTGCGTGAACCACAGCTCCGTCAGGCCCAAGCTCAACTGACCCAAGCCCGCGTGGTGCGAGACCAAGCGGCGCTCAACCTGGAGCGTGCGACCTTGACCGCCCCGTGGCGCGCCATGGTGCAAGAGCGTTTGGTGGGCGCTGGCAGCCTGCTGAGCCAAGGCACCGCCGTGGCGAGTTTGGTCGGCGTCGAGCAGTTCTGGGTGCGCGCTTCCCTTCCTGGCGAAACGCTGGATTGGCTATCGCCGGGGGGGAGCGTCACGCTGACTAGCCAAGGCTGGCCAGAAGGGGCCTCTCGGGAAGGCACGTTGCTCTCTATTCTGCCCAACCTCGAAGAGAACGGCCTGCAGGCCCAGCTGTTGATCGCCGTGGATGATCCACTGGCGCTCAACCAGGACGGCCCCGCCCTGCGCTTGGGAGATGTGCTGCGCGTGGCGTTTCATACCACCGCCGAAGAGCCCTTGATTGCGCTGCCCTCAGCCGCACTTCGCCCCGGCGAGCAGGTGTGGTGGGTGGATGAGGATAATCGCCTGCAAAGCACCCAGGTCACGCTCGCCTATCGCGGCCAGGAAGAAGTGCTGATACGCAGCGGCCTGGAGCCCGGCCAGCGGGTAGTGACTGCCGGGCTAGCCCAACCCCGAGAGGGCCAGGAAGTGCGGATTCGCCAGCGTGGCGATACCCCCGCTCAGGATGAGGGAGCGGCTCAATGATGCGTAAAGGCCCGCTGGCGTGGATGGTCGATCACGGCGTCGCCCCCAACCTGATGATGGTACTGTTTATCGTCGGCGGGCTAATGGCCTCACTGGCGATCAAAAAAGAGGTGTTTCCCGAATTCGAGACGGAAATCGTTCAGGTCACCATCAGCTACCCGGGTGCCACGCCGGAGGATGTGGAGCAGAGCCTGCTGCTGCCGGTCGAGGCCGCGATTGCCGATGTGGAAGGCATCGATGAACTGACCGCCAGCGCCAGCGAAGGCAGCGGCGTGGTCAGCGCCACGCTAATTGATGGCGTAAACGTGATGCGGGCGTATCAGGATATTCAGCAATCCGTGAACGCCATCACCACCCTGCCCGCCGCCGCCGACCCGCCCCGCTTCACCCTGGCAGGCCGCTCGCGCAGCGTGGTCAGCCTTCAGGTGTATGGCAACGTGGGCTTGGCCGCGCTCCACGACGCCGCCGAAAACGTACGCGCCGAGCTGCAGGCCACCAGCGGTATTTCCCGCGCCGAGCTTTCCGGCAACCGCGAACGGGAAATCCAGGTTCATTTGGATGACGAGGCCATCGAGCGCTACGGGTTGGATCATCAACAGCTGGCGAGCCGCATCGCCGAGGAAGCGCTGGATCTTGCCAGCGGCCAGCTCACGACCGCTGAAGGCGAGTGGCTGATTCGCTACCAGGGGCGGCGCAACAGCGCCGAGGAGTTTGCCGAACTGCCCATCTTAACCACCGCCCAGGGTGCGCCCGTTATGCTCGGCGATATCGCCAGAGTGAGCGAAGGCTTTGCCGAAACCGACCGGGAGGAGTTTTACAACGGCCAGCCAGGGCTATCGGTAGATGTGTATCAAATCGGCGACCAAACGCCCACGAGTATTTCTAATGCGGTTTACGGTGAGTTAGAGCGGCTGCAAGCCAACCTGCCCGATGGCGTCAGCCTGGACGTTTCACGGGATAGCTCGGAAGTTTACGAAGACCGCCTCAGCCTGCTGCTGAAAAACGCCTGGATGGGGCTAGCGCTGGTACTGATTTTGATGGCGCTGTTTTTAGAGGCGCGGCTGGCCTTTTGGGTCACGCTAGGCATTCCCACGGCGTTTTTAGGGGCCATGCTGTTTCTACCCTGGGTCGGCGTGTCGCTCAATATGATGTCGATGTTCGCCTTTATCATCGCCCTCGGCATCGTGGTGGATGACGCCATCATGGTGGGCGAAAACATCTACAGTTACCGAGAGCAGGGCTACTCGCTGCGAGATGCGGCGGTTAAAGGCGCTCAAGAAATTGCCACTCCGCTGACCTTTGCCATCCTCTCCAATATCGTCGCGTTTCTACCGCTCTTGTTCCTGCCGGGATTTCTGGGGCTGATTTTTGCCACCGTGCCGGTGGTGGTGATTACCGTGTTTATTATCTCGCTAGTGGAAGCGCTGTTTATTCTGCCCGCCCACTTGGCCCACGCCAGCAAGCCCCGCCAAACGCCCGCGTGGCAGCGGCCCATCGAAGCGGTGCGACTCAGTATGCAGCGCGGTTTGCATCTCTTCACCTATCAACAGTTTGAGCCTCTGTTACAGCGCGCGCTCAATCAGCGCCTGCTCACCGTCGCTATGGGGGTCGCCATTCTCTGCGTGACCATGGCCTGGGCGATGAGCGGGCGGTTAGGTTTTTCGCTGATGCCTCGGGTCGAGTCTGATCAGGTGCAAGCCACCGTCACCCTGCCGATTGGCAGCCATATCAGCGTAAGCCGCGAGCTAAGCCAACAGCTCCTCGATGCCGCCGCACAGCTCAGCGAGCAGGAAGAGACCCTCACCTTCAGCAGCACCCGCAGTAGCCTAGATGGCGAAAGCCTGGAAGTGCGTTTGGATATCGCGCCGGAAAGCCTGGATGCCTGGCCTCCTTCTCGCATCGCTCGGGAGTGGCGGGACCTCACCGGGGATCTGTTAGGCGCGCAGTCGGTACGCTTCGAGTCTGACTTTGGCGGCCCCGGTAGCGGGGCGGCGTTGAGCCTGCGCCTCTCTCACCCCAATACCCAAGTGCTGGAGGCCGCCGCCGCAGATTTGGCCGAACGGCTAGCCGAATATGGCTTGACCGATATCGACAGCGGCCTGGGCGATGGCAAGCCACAGCTAGAGATGCGCCTCTCCGCCGAAGGTCGTTCACTCGGGCTGACCGGCAGCGACCTCGCCCAGGCGCTGCGCGGCCCGCTGCAAGGAGCCACGGCGGTGGAGCAGTTTATCGGCCGCCAGGAGGTGAGCGTGGAAGTGCGCCTGCCGGAGCAGTCGCGCAACAGCCTTAGCGAGCTATACCGCCTGCCGGTCAGAACCCCCGACGGGATGAGCGTGCCGCTCTCTAGAGTCGCGGATATCACTCTGAGCCAAGCCTCCAGCAGCCTGCAGCGTATTGATGGGCGGCGGATTATCACCGTCACCGCCGATTCAGAGGGCGACCAAGCGATTAACCAAGTGCTCGCCACCCTTCAAGAAGAGGTCTTCCCCACGCTCAGCAACACCTGGCCAGGGCTTGAAGTGAGCATGGGCGGCCGCCAACAGGATACCGCCGACAACCTCGCCACCCTGCGTAACGCCATGTGGCTGATGTTAGCCGCCCTCTATGCGCTGCTCGCTATTCCGTTCAAAAGCTACCTGCAGCCGCTGTTGGTGATGGCCGCAATTCCGTTTGGTATCGTCGGTGCCGTGGGCGGTCATATGCTGATGGGCTTTGGGCTGTCGATCATCAGCCTATTAGGTATGCTAGCGCTCTCCGGCGTGGTGATTAACGATGCGCTGGTGTTGATCGACTACGCTAACCGTAAGCGACGGGAAGGCATGGCGCCTCGCGAAGCGATTGTGGCCGCCGCCACCCGACGCTTGCGGCCGATTATGATGACCACGCTGACCACGTTCCTGGGGCTTGCGCCGATGATTCTGGAAACCTCACGCCAGGCACGCTTTATGATCCCCATGGCGATTTCGCTAGGCTTTGGCATGCTCTTCGCCACCCTGATTCTGCTGCTGGTAGTGCCCTGCCTCTATTTAGGGCTGGAAAACCTACGTGAACGGTTAAGCGCCCCGCGCCAGCCTAGCCAGCAGGGCATAAACTAATGAGTAGATGGACCCGACTGCGTCAGTGGCGGCCCTCACGGCTGGGGCTAAAGCTGTTTGTGGCAATTTTAAGCGTTAACGTGGCCATCGCGGCGAGCGTGTTTCTGGCGGTCTCGTACAGCATCGACCGGGGGTTTTTAGAGTATCTCAACCAATCCCAAGAGCGACGCGCCACCCTACTGGCCGATGGGCTCATTACCCGCTGGGAAACCCAGGGCGACTGGGCGTGGTTAGAGGCGTCGCCAGAGCGCTGGCCCTACATCGTCCGGTTCGAGTTGGGCCAAGAGCATCGTGATCGCCCTTCTCCCTTGGGCGAGGCACAAGACTTCGCACTGCGCGATAGCGACGGAGAGTATGTGATACCGCCGACGGATACCCCGCGCGGCTCAATGGGCTGGCGCTGGCTGACGCTGTATAGCGATACGACCCCAAGCGGCCAGCGAGAAGCGATTGGCGCGCTGGGTTTTCGCCCGCCACAGGAGATGATGGAGCGCATGGAGAGCCGCTTTCTGGAGCGCCAACAGCGTAACCTAGTGCTAATCGTGATCTCGCTAGGGCTGGCCTCGCTGCTGCTGGCAGGCGGGCTCTCATGGTGGCTGGGTCGGCGCACCCGCGCCCTGGCCGGGGCTACGCTGCGCTTAACCGAAGGCGACTACCACACCCGCCTGCCAGAGCGTGGTAAAGATGAGCTTTCCCGTCTTGCCCGAGATTTCAACGTGCTGGCCGCCACGCTTGAAGCCAGCCGTGAAGCCCGCGCCCGCTGGGTCTCGGACACCGCCCATGAGCTGCGCACCCCGCTGGCTGTGTTGCGGGGTGAAATTGAAGCCATGCAGGACGGCATCCGCCCGCTGAACCAGGAAAACTTAAGTTCGCTGGCTCAGGAAGTGGCTCAGCTAGAGCGCTTAGTAGCCGATTTACGCCTGCTCTCCCAAAGCGATGCGGGCGCGCTGGATATCCAGCTTGCCCCCATGAATCTCAGCGAAAGCCTGGAAAGCCGCCTGAACGACGCCGACCGCTGGCTGGAAGAGAGCGGCCTGACCCTCACCACGGCCCTGGCCGATGATGTGATGATTCGTGGCGATGCCCAACGACTACGCCAGCTGTGGAGCAACCTGCTGGATAATAGCTGTGCCTACACCCAGCCGCCTGGAAAGCTAAGTGTTTCCCTTATCTGCGAACGGGGCGACGCGGTGATTACCTGGCAAGATAGTGCCCCCGGAGTTCCTGAAGAGGAGCTGTCACGTTTAACCGAGCGGCTCTACCGGGTGGAGGGTTCGCGCAACCGCGCCAGCGGTGGCAGCGGCCTGGGGCTTTCTATTGCCAGCGCGCTGGTAACGGCTCATGGCGGCACGCTCACACCCAGCGCCTCGGCGCTGGGTGGCTTAACTTGGACCCTACGGTTGCCACTGTTAACCGCCTCTTAAACGACCATAAGCGAGCTGACTATGTCTCAGAGTGATTCACATCCCGACGCATTACCTCAAGATGGTTTACCCCAAGACGCTTCCCTGCTGATCGTTGAGGATGAGCCCAAAATCGCCCGCCTCATGGCCGATTACTTACAAAGCAATCATTTTGCGCCCAGCATTATCAGCCACGGCAATGAGGTGATCCCCTGGCTCACTCAGCATTCGCCTGAACTGGTGCTGCTGGATGTTATGCTACCGGGCAAAGATGGCCTGACGCTGTGCCGGGAAATCCGTGAACAGTGGCCCAAGCTCCCCATTATCATGGTCACCGCCAAGGTAGAAGAGGTAGACCGGCTGCTGGGGCTAGAGTTAGGCGCAGATGATTACATCTGCAAACCTTTCAGCCCTCGTGAAGTAGTGGCACGTGTTAAGGCCGTGCTACGCCGCAGTCATGCCGCTGCACAGGCAGCACCCACCACCACCGCCCCCAAAGCGCCCATCACGCTAGATGAAGAGGGCTGGCAGGCACTGGCCGACGGCCAAGATTTAGGCTTAACAGCGGTCGAGTTTCAGTTGCTGCGCGTGATGATGCAGTCTCCAGGACGCATTTTCAGCCGCGAGCAGTTGATGGATCATATGTACCGTGATAACCGTATCGTGTCTGAACGCACGGTCGACAGCCACATCAAAAAGCTGCGTAAAAAGATCACGGAAGCCCTCCCCGACCAAGAAATTATTCGCTCGGTTTACGGAGTGGGTTATAAGTATCAGCCGGAAGGGTAAGCCTCACAGGTCGAGAGGCTACCCAACAAGGCATCGCTACAGGTCACTGCATTATGAAAGCGCTCATCGTAGAAGATAACGACAATCTTGCGCGCTCGATTGCCTCGACGTTAGAGGAAGCCAGTTTCACCATCGACGTGGCCTGCGATGGTGAAAAAGCGCTGCTCATGCTGCAGCAAGGGAGGTATGACCTGCTGGTACTGGACCTGGGGCTGCCGCTGCTCGATGGCATGTCGTTGCTGCGCCTGTTGCGCCACCAGCAGAACACCATTCCCGTCTTGATCATCTCCGCCCGCGACACCCTGGACCAGCGCATTCTGGGGCTGGAAGTCGGTGCGGACGACTATCTGTGCAAGCCCTTCTCGCTGAACGAGGTAGCCGCCAGAGCCCGCGCGCTGGTCAGAAGAGCCAAGCATTTTGGCGGTGAGAGCCTGCGCTGCGGGCGCCTGGAGTTCTTTCCGGATGCCATGGAGCTGCGCGTGGACGGCCAGGCCCTCACGCTACACCGCCGCGAGCTGGAGGTCATCGAATACCTGCTGATCAATCAGAATCGGCTGGTCAGCAAGGACCAGATCATCGACCGGCTCTCCTCGACGGATGAAGCCATCAGCTACGCCGCCGTGGAAACCTACATTTCACGTATTCGCAAAAAGATCGGCCATGACTTCGGCCTGAAAACCGTGCGAGGGCTGGGCTATTACCTGGCCCCACCCGCCTCGGAGGAAGGCGCGTCTTGACCCCGACTCCCCGCTCCATCCGCAGTCGCCTGCTGCTGTGGATTGCCTTGCCGTTCACCGCCCTGGCCTTCCTGGCCCTGCTCTCCAGCTACCTGCTGCTGAGCAAGCAGATCAACGAAGCCTTCGACGCCATGCTGCTGAATGCCGCCCAGCGCCTGGAGCGTCGGGTATATACCGCCGATGGCCAGCTACGCATCAACATGCACTACTTCAGCATCAGCACGCTGGGCAGTCGTGGGGAGGGCAAGATTTTCTACCGTATCCGGGAAGCCCAGGGGGGCATGATTGCCGGTTTTCAAGGGCTGGGCGATCCGCCCGACTCCCTCGACGCGCCGCTGTTTTACGACGTGACTTACGCAGGCAACGAGCTGCGGGCCGTGGCCTTGACCTTCCCTTTTCGCCGCGGGCGTGATGTCGTGGACATCGAAGTCATCGTGGCGGAATCAAAAGAGACCCGGCACTCATTGACCCACGACTTCATGGTCACCCTGGCCGGGCTCACGGCGGTGACCGGGCTGCTGGCGATCACGCTGGCGCTCCTCGCCATCCACCGTGGCCTTGCCCCTTTGAACGCCATCAGCCGCGCACTGCGCCAGCGCTCGCCCCACGATCTGCAGCCCATTCGCGACAGCGTGCCCAGGGAAATACGTCCCCTGACGCAAAGCATCAATTACCTGATGCAACGCATGCAAAGCAGCATTACCAGCACCCAACAGCTCAACGCCGACGTTTCCCACCAGCTACGCACGCCCATTTCAGAGATTCGGGCACTCACGGAAATGACCCTGAAGAGCGAGCAATCACCCGCCAACAGGGCCAACCTGCTGGAGATTCAGCGCATTGCCGAGCATGCCGGGCACACCGTGCAACAGCTGCTGAAATACGCCAAGACCCGCAGTGAGCTGTTCGAACTCACCCAGCTGCAGGCCGTTGACCTGATCGCACTATGCCAGCAGGCTTGCCAGCAGGTCGCCACCGGCATTTACCAAAAGGGCCAGGAGCTGGCCTTCGAGCAGCCCGAGGCCCTGCCCTCCATTCATGGCGACCCCATTTTGCTGCAGTGGCTGGTGATCAACCTGATCGATAACGCCAGCCTCCACGCGGGCGGCGCGCTCCCTTACCAGGGCACCATTACCATTGGCCTCACCCATGACGCCGATACGGTACGACTCAGCGTGCACGATGAAGGCGTGGGGGTGGACCCCGCCCGGCTGCCGCAGCTCACCGAACGGTTTTTCCGCGATAACGCCCATGCACCGGGCAGCGGCCTTGGCCTGGCCATCGTCGAACAGGTGGCCACTACCCACGGCGCCCAGCTTGCCATGCGCAATCGCCCTCAGGGCGGGCTGGAAGTCACGGTGGCGTTTCCGGTGCTGCCAGCGTCGTCAGGCGGATCATCAGCGGCGTCATGAAGATCAGCAACAGCAGCCGCAGAATATGGTGAGAGACCACGTAAACCGGGTCGAACCCCATGACCATGGCGATGACCGCCATCTCCCCGACGCCGCCCGGTATCAGCGCCAGCATCACCGCCACGAACGGCAATGACGTGACGCTGGCCACCAGCCAGGCCATCAACGCGGCCACCACCAGCGCAAAGAGCGCATACAGCATGCCGAACCGCCCTACCCGCACCACCTGTTGCCAGTGGGTGCCTGAAAAACGCGAGCCCACCGAGGAGCCCAGCACCAGAAAGGTCACCAGCAGGATTTCATTGGGCAGCGTGTAGGCTACGCCCACATTGGCAATCAAGGCACCTGCCGCCATCGGCCCCAGAAACTCCGGTAGCGGCAAGCGGACCAGTCGACCCAGCCACCAGCAAGCAGGAGCCAGCAGCAGTGGCAGCACCCCCATGAGCGACAGCGGCTCGGCAGAGGGCGGCAAGGCCACGCTGTCGACGAACAGGCTGGCCAGCAGCGCCGCGCCCGATACCACGGTGACCAGCCTCAGCGAGTGAGAAATGGCAATCCAGCGCAGGTCACCATGGGCACGCTCGGCCAGCACCAAGGCCGAGTTCATGCTGCCTGGGTAGGCACAGAACATGGCGTTCAGGCTGCCGACGCGGGCACGAGCAAAGATCCAGTACCCTCCTGCCAGCATCAGCACCATGTAGGCCAGCATGGCCAGCACGCTGGGGTACCACTGCACCAGGCTCACCAGCTCGTCCGCGTGGATACGACTGCCGATGAACAGCCCCAGTAGGGCAATGGCCACGCGATGCAAGCGCTTGTCTACCCCGGTGCGAACGCCTGCCAGCGAAACGCCCATGACCATGAACAGCGCCCCTAGCATCCACGCCAGCGGCAGCGAAAAAAGGGTGGCCACCAGGCCACCCAAACATCCCAAACCAATGGTTTTCAGCGTTTTCTTCACCCGCGCCCCCGTTGCTGCGCTACGCTTTTGCCGCCACGCGGCGTGCCTGAAAGCGCTTGACCAGCGGCTGGCCAAACAGCGAAATCAACAGCAGCGCCAGGATGGCCAGGGTCGCAGGCCGCTCCAGCACGTACGTGATATCCCCGCCACTGATCTGGTAGGAATGCAGCAGCGACTTCTCCGCCAGAGCCCCCAGCAGCATGCCAATGACCGCCGCAGGCACCGAGTAACCGTAGTGGCGGAAGATCCAGCCGATCACGGCAAACACCAGCACCGTGGCAGGCCCGGTCATGTTGCCGGTGAGCCCGAACGACCCCATGACCGCCAATACCAGCACGGAAGGAATCAGATAGCGCATGGGCACCTTGACGATGTTGGCCAGCAGTGGAATGAACAAAATCCCCACGATGACCAGCAAGAATACCTGGGCGAAGTTGGCAAAGATGATCGCGTAGACCACGTCCGTTTGCTGGCGGATGAACTGCGGGCCACCGGTAATGTTGTGCATGGCAAACGCAGCCAGCATCACCGCCGTTGCCCCACCGCCAGGAATGCCCAGCGCCAGCAGGGTTGCCATGGAGCCCCCCTCCGAGCTGCTGTTGGCGGCCTCGGACGCGACGACCCCTTTGGGGTTGCCCTTGCCGTAGGAGTCCGGGTCTTTATCCCGCCGCTTGGTCTCGATGTAGGAGA
Source organism: Vreelandella sp. L-15 (assembly GCF_056857635.1). Lineage (NCBI taxonomy): Bacteria > Pseudomonadati > Pseudomonadota > Gammaproteobacteria > Oceanospirillales > Halomonadaceae > Vreelandella > Vreelandella sp. L-15. The sequence goes on from NZ_JBSXNN010000040.1 coordinate 30,465, forward strand.
GCAGATTGGAAACCGACGACCCGACACCGGGCACCGCGCCCACCAGCACACCGATCAAGCCACCGCGAATCATCACCACAGGATGACGCAGCGCCATCTTGCAGCCCTGAAAAATTTCGCTGGCACGTACCTTGCGCGCATCCGCCGACTCGACGATGAACCCCTTGTTGGCCAGCTTGAACAGCTCGGACGCCGCAAACATGCCCATCATGGCAGGAATCACCGGCACCCCGTCCAGCAGGTAGGTTTGCCCCATGGTGCCCCGGGCCAGGCCAATTTCGTTGAACCCGATGGTGCCCACCAGCAACCCCACGAAACCGGCCACCAGGCCTTTGAGCACCTGCTCACCCTTGAGGCTGGCGATCAGCGTCATGCCCCAGAGGATCACCACGAACATCTCGGCGGGCCCCAGGCGCAGAACCATGTAGGAGAGCGGCTGGATCATGAAGAACAGCACCACGTAGCCCATCAGCGAACCGACCACCGAGGCGGCCAACGCCACCCCCAGCGCCTGATTGTGCTGCCCGCGTCGCGCCATCGGGTAGCCATCGAAGGCCGTGGCAATGGCCGAGGAAGTGCCGGGAATGTTCATCAGGATGGCCGGGATCCCTGCGCCAAACGATCCGCCGGTAAAAATCGCCGTCAAGAACAGCATGGCCTGAATGAAGTCCATGTACATGGTCATGGGCAAGAAGATCGCCATGGCCATGGAGATCTGCAGGCCCGGCGTTGCCCCAAAAATCAGCCCCAGCACGATACCGGGAACCACTACCAACCAGGGCCCTGCGCTGGAAAAGAGCAGGTTCATACTCTGCTCGACGGCACCAAAATCAATCATGTTGCCTCCTTCGATGCGTTCAGTTGGGGATCAGCAGCAGCGTCATGGGATAAGGCAGCATGCGCGAAAAGAAGAACGCTGCACCAAGGCCAAACAACGCGCTGAAACTGAACAACGCCAGCCAGTTGCGCTCACCCTTGAGAATCAGAAAAGACGCGATGAACGCCACCGTCGCCAGGTCGAAACCCAGGGTTTCCAACGACATCACGTAGGCGGCAAACAGGCCCACCACCGGCAGCGTACGCAGCAGAGGTTCCTCTTGCTGGTTCTGGGTCAGCAGCGTGCCTTTCTTCAGGCGCAGCACCACCTCCAGGGTAATCAGCGCCAGTACCAGCAGCGCCATGGGGAGAATCAGCAATAAGTTCTGGGGGGTCGCGGAGACGCGAATGGCATCCATCAGATACCACAGCGTAAAGCTCGCCAGACCGATGAGGACGAGCGCGTCCCCATAGTCACGTTTTTGTGCCGTCATGGGTAAACTCCTGGCAGGCACCCCCTGAGGGTGCCTGCCACTACAGGATCGTCAGACGATGGGGTGATCAGTTGAGCAGGTGGGCATACTTCTCGAACACGTCGTAGTTTTCGCGCATCAGCTCATTGGAACGCTCGGGGCCTACCCATACGCCGCCCATTTCATTGCGCTCCAGGTGCTCTTGCACGTCCTTGCGCGCCAGTGCGTTCTGGATGGCATCCGCGAGGGCTTCGTAACGGCCCGGATGCTGGCGCTCGACTTCGCTGGTCACCGCAAAACCGCGCATGGAGCCTTGCAGCACCGGCACTTCCAGCTCCATGGGAGCAAGGGCCTCATTGATGGTCGGCGCATCCCACTGCTCGATACGCTCGTCGTTGACGATGGCCAGCGGCGTCAGGAACTCACGAATGCCTTCGCTGCCTTGAGCACTGATGGACACAAAATCTACCTGGCCCCCGGCCACTGCAGAACGCGCCTCACCACCGCTGTTGTAGGTCACTAAATTGAGATTCTCCTGAGGAATACCCGCTTCGTCCAAAAGCAGCCGCACCATCAGGTGGCCCGCTGAGCCTTGCACAACGGCACCGCGAACTTGGCCGCTCTGCTCACGAATAGCCTCCAGCAATGAAGGCAGGTCGTCGTAACCACTGTCCTTGTTGGCTGCGATCAGATCGAGATCGAACCACTGAAAATTGATGTAGGAGAAGTCATCCACGCTGAAATTGGCGCCACCCGTCAGAATCGAGTTGGTCAGGTAAGGGGCAAAGGTGGAGGCATAAACGGTATAAGCGTCGTCCGGTACGTTCAGCACGTAGTTAGAAGCGACCTGAGTTCCCGCCCCTGGGCGGTTGGTGACTTGAATAGGCACGCCGATCTCTTCGGAGATATACCCCGACATCAAGCGGGCCAGCCGGTCGGCGCTGCCGCCGGTACCAAACCCGACGACCATGTTGAGCGGGCGTTCCGGGTAGCTGTCTGCCGCAGCAGGCAGCACCATAGCCAGTGACGCTACCGTGACGGTGGCGCCCACCAGCAGGGATTTAAGCGCGCGAGGAAACGAGCTGACAGGTTGCTTGAGCATAGCGATGTCTCTTGTTGTGCATGTTATTAGAATCAGGCGGCTGCCTGTAGAGACAACGCTATCCCACAAAACTGTCACCAACCTTGCACGAAGAGCAAAACCAACTAAAGTCTAGTCCTCGCGCTAGAGCTCCGGCTGTACCTTCTGATTAAGAAACGCGATACCCGCTTCAATGGCGCTGCCTCTCAACAGGAAGCTGGCAAAATAGCCCCGGCCGCGCTGTAAATAAAGCTCGCTGGGGATGCCTTGGGCTTGCAGCACCGCGTAAAAGTCCGTGGCGTGGTGACCGGGACGAGCTGATCCCAACTGCCGTGAAACAGAAAAAACGGCGGCGCGTTCGCGGTGATTTGCCGTGCCGAGGATGTCAGTGCAAAGGCGCCAGGCTGCTCGGCGCGAGTGCCTCCAATAAAATCGATCACTAGGCGGCCATCGTTAAACTTGAGCAAGTCACTGGGCAGCCCACCAGCCAACACAGCCGCTCAGCAGCAATATCAGCGCGCTAAGGCTGACGAGTTGGCGTATCCCTCTGAGTTCTGGCATGTCTGACTCCTGTTGGCGGCACTATTGGCGATACTTTCGCGATAGGTAATGGCGCCCCCTCACCGATAACCTACGCCGCGCCTTACTGCTATTGAGAAGGTCACGGTTGTTGCACACTTTGTGCAAACGATTTACACCAAGCCCGTTAATACTGACATCGTCAAATTACCATGTATTCACTAAGAACGAGGTATGCCATGAAGATGTCACTACGTCAGCTATTTGCTCCTGCCCTGCTCGCCGTTGCCCTTACACCGCTGGCCTTTACCGCCCAGGCAGACAACCATGAAGGCCGTGGCATGGACCGGGAAGCGATGATGGAGCGCATGGAAGAGCGTCGCCAAGAAGTTTATCAACGCGCAGAACTGAGCGAAGAGCAGCAAACGGCGCTTAATGAAGCACACGCTGAGCACCGCGAAGCCGTGCTTGCCCTGCGTGAAGAGCATCAAGCCCGTGTCGCTGAGATTTTATCGGAAGAAGAGCAGCAGGCACTGCGTGACGCTATGCACGAGATGCATGCTGAGCACCGCCACGAACGTGGACACGGTAAGCGCGACCATCACGGTGACTCGGCCCAGGAAATGGATGCCGAGGAAACGGCTACCGAGTAAGCGTTTATTTAGCGTCAAACCCACCCTACACGCCCAGCCTAGCTGGGCGTGTTTGTTTCTATACGCCTGTTGGCGTCTTTTTTACCGCCCTGATGCGTTAGCCGTTGGCTTGAAGTGAATGCCTAAACCGCGTATTTTATTTGAACGTTCATTCAAAAATAACGTATCACTCATCTTTGTCTTAACAACAGGAGTCCGCCTCCATGGCGAAAGACAACCCCGTTCTCCCCTCACGAGACCGCCTAAACCCCGTGGTTTTCCACGGCAGCGTCGCGGGGATTCTCGTGTTTCTTATCGTGACGATGCTGTTCACCGAACAAGCAGGTGCCTTTTTTGATGCGGGCCTTGCCTGGGTAAGCAAAACGTTTGGCTGGTACTACATGCTAGCGATCGTGGCCTACCTCGTGTTTGTGGTGTTCATCGGTATGTCGCGCTTTGGCAGTATTCGGCTTGGGCCCGACCACTCCCGCCCTGAGTTTTCGTTGCTGTCGTGGTCAGCCATGCTGTTTGCTGCTGGCATTGGTATTGACCTGTTGTTTTTCAGCGTAGCCGAGCCGGTTGCCCACTACTTGGCACCGCCCGACTTAACTCCTGAAAGCCAAGAGGCCATGCGCAACGCCGTCGTGCAAACCTATCTGCACTGGGGCCTTTCCGGTTGGGGACTGTACGTGCTGACGGGCATGGCGCTGGCTTATTTCAGCTACCGCCATCGCTTGCCGCTGGCTATTCGTAGCGCGCTTTACCCACTGCTGGGCAAGCGCATTCACGGCCCGATTGGTAACGCGGTCGATATTACGGCGGTGATTTCTACCGTGTTCGGTATCGCCACCAGTCTCGGTATTGGGGTGATTCAGCTTAACTACGGCTTGAACTATATGTTCGACGTGCCGGAAACCCTGACGGTCCAGGTAGTTCTGATTGCGCTGGTAGTTGCTCTAGCAACCATTTCGGTGGTGACTGGCGTTGAGAAAGGTATCCGTCGCCTCTCCGAGTTCAACATGCTGCTGGCCCTGGCGCTGATGCTGTTTGTGCTGTTCTCTGGCGATACTCTTGTACTGCTGGATAAAGTGGTCAACAACGCAGGCGACTACCTCTCAGGCTTCGTTGCTGCCAGCTTCGATACTTACGCCTTTGCCGATGAAGGTGCCCAGGAGTGGAAGATGTGGTGGACCATCTTCTTCTGGGGCTGGTGGATCGCCTGGACGCCTTTCGTCGGGCTGTTTCTGGCGCGCATCTCGCGCGGCCGTACCATTCGCCAATTCGTGGCTGGCGCTCTGTTCATTCCGCTCTCGTTCATGATGGTATGGATGTCCATTTTCGGTAATAGCGGTATCGAGCTGGTGGCCAATCAGGGCGTTGTCGAACTGGGTGAGCAGGCGCTGAACTCGCCGCAAACCACGCTGTATACGCTGCTTGAGTACTACCCCTATGTGGGCATTACCGCCGCCGTCGTGACCGTTCTGGGTATCGTGTTCTTCATTACCTCAGCGGACTCTGGCGCGCTGGTACTGGCTAATTTCACCTCGATTTTAAGCGACGTGAACCACGATGCGCCGGTGAGGCTGCGTATTTTCTGGTCGGCCGTGATTGGCCTGATCACCGTGGCCTTGCTGATGGCGGGTGGCTTAAACGCGCTACAAAGCGCAGTCGTGATTACGGCGCTGCCCTTCTCGGTGGTGATCTTCGCCATTATGGTGGGCACCTATAAAGCGCTGAAGCTGGAAGGCAGCAAAGCCGACGCTCGCCGTATGATTGCAGGCGGTGCCCCCGGCGGCGACTGGCGTGAGCGTTTGGACCGCGCGCTGGATACCTCTAACCGCGCAGGTGCCGCCGCGACCATTGAGCACTCGATTCGCCCGGCGATGACCCAGTTTGCCCAAGAGCTTGAGAGCCGTGGCCAAACCGCTAACGTCACCGAAGAGCAGGTTGAGGGGGAATCCCTGCCCAACCTAATGCTGCAGGTCGACTTTGGCGACGCCACCAGCTTTGTCTATCAGGTATGCCCGCATCGTATGCGTACACCGAACTTCATTCCCGCGGACGATGATTTCTACGTGCGTTTAGATGTGTACCTTGCCGAAGGTGGCCAGGATAAAGACCTCAACGGCTACACCCGTGGTCAGGTGATCGGTGATCTCGTGGCAGAGTACGAGCGCCACCTACAATTCCTTGCTCTGGCGGGTGGCCATGCGCAGGCAATGCCTGGCACCATCGGCGAACCGCCTGAAGATGCGCAGATGTAAGTAGCGCTTTACGTACAACGCGTAAAACGAAGAATCCCGGCCACGCGGCCGGGATTTTTTATGCGCTCTGGGCGTTTAACCCGCCATGTCTAGCACAATACGCCCTTCGATTTTACCGTCTATCATGCGCTGAAAAACATCGTTGATATTGTCCAGTGTATCCGTTGCGACGGTGGCTTCCACTTTACCTTCCGCCGCAAAATCGAGCGCTTCCTGAAGGTCGCTACGCGTACCGACAATCGAGCCACGAATAGTGATCCCATTGAGCACGGTGCTAAAGATGGGCAGTGGAAAATCCCCTGGCGGTAAGCCATTAAGTACCAGCGTACCGCCACGGCGCAGCATATTTTGCGCCTGATCGAAGGCCTTCGGCGACACTGCGGTGACCAGCGCACCATGGGCACCGCCAATGGTCTTTTTAAGGTATGCCGCGGGGTCGGTTTTCATGGCGTTTACCGTAACCGTCGCGCCCAAGCGCTCAGCCAGCGCCAGCTTGCCGTCATCAATATCGACAGCCGCCACGTTAAGCCCCATGGCTTTGGCATACTGCACTGCCATGTGGCCAAGGCCACCAATGCCCGAAATCACCACCCATTGGCCGGGGCGGGTATCGGTCATTTTTAAACCTTTATAAACCGTTACGCCGGCACACAGCACCGGAGCCAGCTCGACAAAGCCAACGTTATCCGGCAGCCGCCCCACATACCCCGCATCGGCCAAGGTATAGTCGGCAAACCCACCATTAACGCTGTAACCGGTATTTTGCTGGGACTCACATAAGGTTTCCCAGCCGCCTAAGCAGTGTTCGCAAAAACCGCAGGCCGAGTAGAGCCAAGGAACACCAATACGGTCGCCCTCTTTGACATGGGAGACACCGGCCCCGACCGCCACAACATGCCCAACGCCTTCATGCCCTGGAATAAAGGGAGGTGAAGGTTTGACTGGCCAGTCGCCGTGCGCTGCGTGTAGATCCGTATGGCAGACCCCCGAGGCCGCCACCTTCATCAATACCTCCCCCTGCTTTGGGCGTGGAACATCGACTTCTTCTATGACTAACGGCTGTCCGAACTCGCGCACGACGGCCGCCCGCATTGTATTATCCATGATGCGACTCCTAATAATGGTTAACGGCAGTTCTAAGCTGCTCTTATCCGTAGAGTTAGCGCCAGAGGATGTGCAGCATCGCCCGGCCTAGGCCGGGCGATGGGACGACATAACAAACGTTTAGAAGAACCCAAGCGGATTGATATCGTAGCTGACCAGCAGGCTTTTGGTTTGCTGGTAATGCCCAAGCGCCATTTTATGGGTTTCACGACCAACGCCTGACTTCTTGTAGCCGCCGAAGGCTACGTGGGCGGGGTACTGGTGATAGCAGTTTGTCCAGACGCGACCCGCTTGAATGCCACGCCCCATGCGGAAGGCCACGTTAATATCGCGGCTCCAAACGCCCGCGCCCAAGCCAAACTCGGTGTCATTAGCAATCGCCAGCGCTTCTTCCTCATCTTTGAAGGTGGTCACCGCCACCACTGGGCCAAAGATCTCCTCCTGGAACACGCGCATCTGGTTATTACCTTTCAACAGCGTGGGCTGAATGTAGTAACCGCTGTTGATGCTGTCATCCAGCGTTTCTTTGTCACCACCGGTAAGGAATTCAGCGCCTTCATCCCGAGCGATATCCATGTACGACATGATCTTATCGAACTGCTCTTGGGATGCCTGAGCGCCCACCTGGACGTCGGTATCCAGCGGGTTACCCCGTTTGATGGTCTTGGTGCGCTCAATGACTTTCGCCATGAACTCGTCGTACATGCTCTCTTGAATCAGCGCCCGCGACGGGCAGGTGCACACTTCGCCCTGGTTAAAGAAGGCCAGCACCAGCCCCTCTACCGCTTTGTCGATGAACGTCGGCTCGGCGTTCATAATATCGGCAAAGTAGATATTCGGAGATTTGCCGCCTAGCTCCACCGTGGAAGGAATAATATTCTCTGCCGCGCACTTCAAAATATGTGAGCCCACCGGCGTCGAGCCGGTAAAGGCGATCTTAGCGATGCGTTTACTGGTAGCCAGCGCTTGGCCTGCCTCTGCGCCAAAGCCATTAACGATGTTCAGCACGCCTGGAGGCAACAGATCGCCGATCACTTCTACCACTTTCAAAATTGACGCTGGGGTTTGTTCGGCAGGCTTCAGCACCACGCAGTTACCCGCCGCTAGTGCTGGGCCTAGTTTCCAAGCCGCCATCAGAATCGGGAAGTTCCACGGAATAATTTGCCCTACCACGCCCAACGGCTCGTGGAAGTGGTACGCCACCGTGTTGGCATCAATATCAGCGGCGGTGCCCTCTTGGGAGCGCAGGCAGCCTGCAAAGTAGCGGAAGTGGTCAACAGCCAGCGGAATGTCCGCATTGAGGGTTTCACGCACCGCTTTGCCGTTGTCCCACGTTTCGGCCACGGCCAGCATTTCGAGGTTTTGCTCGAGACGGTCGGCGATTTTGAGCAGGATGTTACTGCGCTCTTGTACCGAGGTCTTGCCCCACGCCGGAGCGGCTTTATGGGCGGCATCCAGCGCTTTTTCGATATCTTCAGCGCTAGAGCGGGGAATTTCACAGAACACTTTGCCATTAACTGGGCTAATGTTGTCGAAGTATTGGCCCTTCACTGGGGGAACAAACTCACCGCCAATGTAGTTACCATAGCGTTTCTCAAACGAAACAACAGAGCCCGCTTCACCTGGGTTGGCGTAGATCATGGTACTGCTCCTGAGTATTATGATTATTAAAAGGTGCCTACCCAGTGTTGGTCATTCCCGCCATTCTCGATATAGCCCGATGGCAGGACGCACCCTCATCCCTTGGAAGGAGACGCCATGTACTCGCTGTTAGTCGCAGATGATCATCCGCTGTTCCGCGATGCGCTGCACGCGGTGATCAGCAGCGGATTCACCGATGCCCAACTGCTGGAAACCGACAGCCTAGCGGGGGCCATGGCACACATTGAAGCCTTGGAAGGGTTAGACCTGCTGCTCTTAGATTTAAGCCTGCCGGATGCCGATGGGTTAGAGGGGCTGAAAACCCTACGGGAGACCTTCCCCGGGCTGCCCGTTGCCATCGTGTCAGCCCATCAAGAGCGCCAGCTGGTGCTGGATGCGATTACTCTGGGGGCCGTGGGCTATATCCCGAAATCCACTCCTAGAGAGCAGCTTCTCGCCGCGCTACAGCAAATTCTCCAGGGCCAACTCTACCTGCCCGCCGATATCATGCGACGCCCGCCTCCCCGAGCAATACCTGCGGCAGCAGGCGAAGATTCGGAGGATAAACCGAGCCGCCTGCCCCGGCTCACCGACAAACAGCTAGACGTGTTGGGCTGTATGAGTCAGGGAATGTCCAACAAGCAGATTGCCCGAGAACTGGACATTGCTGAAACCACGGTAAAGACCCATGTATCGGCTATTTTGCGAAAACTGGGCGCCACCAGCCGGGTACACGCCATTGTGATGGCCGGAGAGGAGGATTTAAACGGCTACATCGCCAAGCGAATGGCGCGTTAACGGCCCTCTAACAGCGTACCTAACAGCATCTTCAAGCGCAGTGGTTTAAGCGGTTTTAACAAGCAGTGCATTCCCGCCTCTCGGGTGGCCCGCTTTAACGAAGCTTCATGGTTGGCGGTAATTACCACTGTGGCTAACCCAGGATAGCGGCGGCGCAGCCGAGTAGCTAAGTCGATGCCGTTCTCACGGTGCTCCCCTAAATGGTAATCCACCAGCAGCACCGCCGGGCGCTCGCCGTCGCTAGCCGCTTCCAGCGCGCTCACCGTCGCCGCTGCCCGTACCCGACACCCCCAACTGCCCAGCAGCGCCTGCATCCCTTCGGTAATGGCGGGGTCATCATCCACCACCCACACCACACAGCCCTGCAGCGGGTCATCGCCCCACTGCGCGGATGGCACCGGGCTGGATGCGCCTTCTAACGCGCCGCAAGAGGCTGCGTAGGGCACCAAAATAGAGAACAGCGAGCCATGACCTAGCCGTGATGCCAGTGTGACGGGGTGATCCAACATGGTACTAATACGATCGACAATGGCTAGACCCAGCCCCAGGCCGCGACTGTGGTTGGCCTGTGGCTGGCTGGCGCGACGAAACTCCAGAAAAATGGCTTTGCGCTGGGGCTCTGGAATACCGGGGCCAGTATCACCCACCATAATCTCCAGGCCATCGGCCCGGCGGCGGCAGCCTAACAGCAGGTGGCCGTGCTCGGTGTAGCGCACCGCATTGCTAAGGAAATTACGCACCACCCGCGCCAGCAGCGCTAAATCGGACTCCACCCACACCCGCGAAGGTACATAGTGAAGGGTGAGCCCGCGTACCCCCGCCACTTGGCGATACTCCTCCGCCAGCGCATCCAGCAGCGTACTTACGGCAAAGGGAGCTTTATCGGCATGAAGCACTCCGGCATCTAAGCGGGAGATATCCACCAGCGTCCCAAGCAAGCCCTCGACATCTTTCAGCGAGCGCCCGATATGGCCGACAAGCGCCTGGGAGGACTCAGGTAGCGCATGGGTTTCCAGGGCGCTGGCAAACAGCCGTGCCGCATTGAGCGGTTGTAGAAGGTCATGGCTAACGGCGGCCAAAAACTTGGTTTTAGAGACGTTAGCCGCGTGGGCTTCAGCGTTGGCTGCCAGCAAACGAGCGTTGACCTGGCTTAGCTCGTCCAACGTGCGGTGCAGCGCATCGGTGCGCTCACGCACCTGTTCGGCAAGCAGCACCGAGCGCTCAAAGGCTGCATAGGGCGCGCCATTAGGGCTACCGCCGGATTCCACTCGCTCCATTAACGCCGTACACACTTTGCGTAGCCGGTGGTTCTCTTCACGCAGGGCCGCAATATCGTCGCCTTGTTGCGAATCAGGGAGTTGGAAGAGCGCCAAAGGCCACCCCCGTAAACGTCTGGTTCACATGCATGCCGTGGTGCTGCTCGCCGTAGGTATTAAATCCCACGACACGGGCTTGGCGCAGCAGCGTCGATGCCTGGTCAAGTTGCCCCAACGACTCCAGCGCCATCCGTCGCAAAAAGCAGTCGCAGCCAATAATCGCAGCGGGCTCGCCTAAGCGGGCTTCCACTCGCTGCAGCATATGGGCTAAATCGGTGAGCAGCGGCGTGGGCTGCATGGCAGTCAGCACAATGCCGTTTTCCACCGCGCAGTAGAAGCTCAGGCTGCCGTCATCATTAACCCGTTGAATCGAGCGAATATAGTGCTGGCCGCCCAGGTGTACCGCCAGCGGGTGCTGGGCAAAAATGGGAGGCGCAAGCGCCTCAACCGAACAGCCCACCAGCGCGGCATACAGCTCGGCGGCAGGGACACCGTTAAGCTCCAGCACGCGGCGGCGCTCACGATCCGCAGCGGTGACCACTAGCTTGTGCTCGAGTGGCTCAAGGTGGTGGGTGGAGAATACTTCAAACGGTAGCCGAGTATTCATCATGACCACCACCGCCGCACGGGTATGAAAGCGCCCGTTGGCGTATACATGGGTATGGGTTAAGTGGTTATCGTCCCCTGCGGAACCACCAAAGCTCGGGATGCGCCCCAAGGCCGCATCCAGCGTTGCCAGCACTTGCTCTTCACGGCTGGATAGCCCATCCAGCAGCGTCAGGGCAAAGCTGTGCTCGTTGACCGGTGCGACAGCTTGGCGGCGGCAACGCTCTAACAGCTTATCCACCAAGGGCTGCGCGGTGGGGAGGTCAAAGTACTCCAAGTCATCAATCAATGCGGTTTCTATCGCAAAAAAGCGCTGGTCAAAGCAGATCGCCACCACCGAGCCGCGGTCATAGCCATCCGGCGTTAGCTCGCCTGCGGTGGTGCAACCACTAATAGGCAGTGCACCAAAGGCGCTGCTTAGCGCCTGGGCAAGCGCGGCCAGCGGATACTCTGCGCTACAGAAAAACAGCACAAAGCCTGCATGCTCATGGTAGAGCGACGCCGCCAACTCGTTGGCGGCTATATAGGGGTCAGAAGCCCGGCTTGCAGCAGTTATCAGGCCACTGTTAGTTAAGCTGATGCTCACGATGCCATTGCTCCAACGCAGCGTGGGTGCGTGCCGCACAGTGGTGCAGCGCGCTAAAAGCCTCTTCAATCTGAGCGCTTGAGGCCTCTGGCTGCCCTGCTAGTTGCTCTAAGTGCTTTGACTGAGCGGCCAACTGCTCGGCACCTATGCTTAAAGATTCGCCTCGCAACTGATGAGCAAGGCGCTCCATCTGAGGTAGCTGCTCACTCGCTATTTCTGTATTAGAAGCGAAGCAATCAACCAACTGGCCAATATAATCATGCACTTGCTGATGATAAAGCATTACCAGTTGTTTAACGCTGTCAGCCCCTATCGAGCTGGTTAACGTCGCAAGCGTCGCTTCATTGAGCAGCACATCGTTACCTGATTCGGCGGCGATAGGCGTTGACGGCGTCTGCGCAGGCGTCAGTTGAAGCGCCAGTACATTGCTTAGCGCCAACAGCGAGAGCGGCTTGGTAATATAGTCATTCATACCTGCCGCCAGACACCGCTTGCGGTCGTCTTCGGCGCCACCAGCCGTCATCGCCACAATCGGTACATCGCTGCACCAACCACCCTGGGCACGCAGTTGCTGGGTCACCGTTATTCCGTCACTATCGGGCAGTTGAATATCCATAAAAATCAGGTGTACTTGCTGGCGCTTAGCCATCGCGAGCGCATCGTAGCCATTTTCAGCGCACACTACGTCACACCCTAATCGTGAAAGCAGGCCTAGCGCCACTTTACGGTTTACCGCGTTATCCTCCACCAACAGCAGCGAAGTACCGTTAAAGTCTTGAGTAGGCTCTGCAGGTTGCGATGTACTAACGGGGCTAGCCTCCACTAGCGGCAGCTCGCACCAGAACGTGCTGCCCTCGCCGGGTGTGCTAATGACGCCTAATCTTCCCCGCATCGCGTCGCTCAGCCGCTTGCAGATAGCTAACCCTAGGCCGGTGCCGCCATAACGGCGGGCAACGCTCTCATCCGCCTGCTGAAAAGGCTCGAACAGCGTCTCTTGCTGCTCGCTATTCAGCCCGCAGCCAGTGTCGCTAATTTCAAACAGGAGGTGCTCTACCGTTGATGTAACGCGAATGGAGACGCTGCCGTGGTCAGTAAATTTGATGGCATTAGCGATAAGATTGAGCAGAATTTGGCGCAGTCGCCCCGCGTCGATCATGACCCACCCAGGTACTAGCGGGTCAACGTGTAATGAAAGCCGCAACCCTTTCTCCTGGGCCCGTGGCTCAAATAGTGCCATCACCCCCTCTGCCAGAGGGTTTATGGCCGTGGACGATGTTTCAAGGGTTAAGTGGCCTGCCTCAATTTTAGAAAAATCGAGAATTTCATTAATCATCGCCAGTAGTTGGTTGGCACTGTCGTGAATGGTGCGGGCGTAATCCTCTACTTGGGCGGGGCTTGCCGGTTCACGCAAGAGCTCGCTCATGCCGATCACACCGTTTAGCGGCGTGCGGATTTCATGGCTTACCATTGCTAGAAAATCAGATTTAGCATGGTTGGCGGCTTGGGCCTGCTTGGCCGTTACCTGAAGCTGCTTACTAAGCTGCTCTTGTTCCCGGCGTGCCGCAGCACTTTCACGCATTTCACGCACCAAAAAGATAATCACTAGCAGCACCGCTAGGCTCATACCTATCAGTAGTGACATTAAGAGTTTATAGAGCGTGCTGAGCAACGCTCGCTCTTCCGTGGCGGACTCAGCCAAGTAGCCATTGATGGCAATAACAAAGCGCTCAGTAAGCCGTGTAAGCACCTGCAGCTCGCTTTCCAAAGCGGTGACCGGCATTCGTGCCAATTCATCATGCGGCTCAAACATAGGGTCTAAGCTGTCGAGCTGCCGTTGGATTTGGTCAAGCAGCTCCCTTGCCGAACTGATACTCTGCAGCAGCGAGCTGACCTCCCCTTCTCTTAACAGGGTGATCCGGCTATAGAGGAGTTCAAACCGTAGGTTTAGCTCATCCTGGGCGGCGGGAGAGAGGGGACCCCGTGTTTCCGCCAGCAAGTGGTTCAGTAGTTGAACGGCGTCACGGTCGAGCTTATAGACCACCCAGGCCGTATCTTCTCGCAGACTTTGCGTCAGATTATCCTGTCGCCATGCGGATAAAGCGGCCACCACCAGCGCGGCCGCAAATAAAAGTACGGTAATAATCGCCACCAGCTTGAGGCGGCGCGGATAGCGAAGCAGTCGGGGCGCTCGTGTGACGGATTCACTGGCGGACATTAATATGCATTACCTGCCATACGGCTCTAAAGCGCACTCGTTCGCTTAGCAGCGCTTTATCCTGATCAAAGGGATAAAGCACCCATAAAGGCCCGTACTCACGGATAGGAATAGCTTTCTCGTCACGCTCTAAGGCCAAAATCACATCGTAGTCGTAGAAATCCGCGACCGGAATTTCAGCTTCATACCCGTTAAGCGCCACGACGTTAATGATCTTGCCTTCCGCGCCTACCTGCTCAAGCAGGGTACGCATAAGCGGCCCACGGTAGTGGCTGTTCCCTTCCGTCCACGGTGTTCCTGTCGTAAATTCATGCTGCGGAAGTGCGCTAAGCATCGCGCGATCAAAATGGGCTTCTTCGCCCACATTGGTCACCGCAATATCACCATCAAGTTTGAGTATCACTGGCCCACTCGGTGCCGCCAGCGAATCTGCTGTCTCAGCGAGCCCCGTATGGGGAATGCTGAACGCCAGCATAATCCACCCCAATAACAACGCTTTCACTACTGACTCCTCATATCGCAGTGCCCCAGGCGACGAAACCGTGACCGCCAACGCACGCTCAAAGCAATAAAAAAAGAGATGGCGTTTAGGGTACGCCATCTCAATTCATAGGTCAGGCTAATTACGATGTTTTTGGTAAGCAGTGAGTAACCCTGGCGTTTATTAGCCGCTAGGTTTTCAGCTGTTCGACCGGTTCAAACCGTACTAGATCTTCATAAGCGTGCCAGCTTGCATGGCCAAGCACGGGCAGAATCAGCGCCAAGCCAATATAGAACGTCATAACGCCCACTAACACACAGCCAGTAAGAATGGCCGCCCACAGCAGCATGGGCCGGAAATTGCGAGCTACACAGCGTACGCTGGCTTCAATGCCTTCCATAAACGTCAGGTCTTGGTCCATCAGTGTCGGGATGGCCACCACACTGATCGCGAAAGCACCAAAAGCCAGCACACCACCTGCTACCGTGCCAACGGCCAGCATACTCAGGCCTTCCTGCGTGGTTACCAGCGTAGTGTATAGCGTTGCCGGGCTGGGCACTTCAAATCCAAAGAACAGCGCAAACAGCAGCGTGGCTAGGCGTATCCAGGCGAGAAAGAAGATCATCATCATGACGCCCATCATGGCAAGTTGCCCAGCATGGGGCCGCCAGCTACCAAACGCATCGCCCAAGTTCGGGGTACGTCCGCGCTCAAGGGCAAGGCTAATGCCATAGGAACCAACGGCCACCAGTGGCCCGATAAACATGAAGCCAGCAATCATTGGCAATAGCCAATACCAGTAACCCAGCGTGTAAGCACCAAGGGTAATGGCAATACTCAACCCCACCCAAAACATGCCGTAAGCGAGGCTAATAGCAGACGCACGACGAAAATCTTCCATACCTGCGGCTAGCCAAGCACGTGGTCTTTCCATCCCTACCTTATTGATAATGATTTTGACGTTCGGCGCACCGGATGAGTGGTCGTGTGTTTTTGTTGTTACTGCATTCATGGCGTAACTCCTGTGATTTACCCCAGATGGCTGTCACTGACCCAAGCACCAAGGCAAATAGCTACCATGTGTATTGATGACCATTAATCCAACGTTAATGGCTTAATGTTCTATTAATGTAGCTGAGCCGCTGCTTCGCGAATGCTTTTGAAGGCACTCAGTACAAAAAATCCTTCATCGGCGCTTTTAACGACAATTAATTCGATGCGTTAGCGTTTCGTTATATTCGAGCCAAAAAAAAGCTCCAAGCCGGGGCTTGGAGCTTTATGACGCACGTTGCGCTTACCGCACGATCATCACCGACACTTTAGCGTGGTGAACGACATGCTCGGCGTTGGGGCCCAGTACGTAATCGACGAATTTACGCTTAGTATGGGATGCCATCACAATTAAATCGGCATCAATCTTCTTGCCGACCTTGATGATGGCCTCCCATGGTGAGCCATCAACAATCACACTTTGGGTTTTGATCCCTTCAGGCACATGTTCCTGAATGAATTTATGCTGCGCTTCTTTCACCGCCGCATGCGCTTTTTCAGAGAAGTTTTTCGGAAAGTAAGCGCCAACCATGGGCATTTTAAATTCCGGTAGTACCGTCACCACGTGCAGCGATGCGCCAAAGGTTTGGCACAGCGTTATCGCCGTGGGCAACGCTTTCTTCCATGAGGCCTCTTCGTTCAAGTCTACGGGGAGTAGCACTTTATGGTACATAGCAACCTCCTTAAACAGCGGCCACTTCGTTGGCTTCTTCACGACGCCGACGGCGACGCTGCATCACGACGACCAACCCAAAGATGCCGAGTGCGGGTAACCACATCCACTCTTTTGTCCAACGATCTACCGGGGCCAGCACTTCGAGGATCTCTTGATCGAAATCGAAGCCTAGCTCAGCCGCCTGACTGCCGAACTCGACAAAGTCGACCAGGGTTTGGTCGCCATCTTCGTAAAGCTCTATGCCCAGGTTGGCCATGCGCTCTTCGCCTGTTTCGCCACGGGGTACAGGCACCAGCACATAGGTGGTCATGGGCGCGCCGAAATCATCCTCACCGGCAATTTGCACGCGTAGGTTGCTACCATCATCAACTCGTCCTAACGCTTCAGCAAATTGGGCAGGTGGCACCGACTCGTAGGGGTCATGGATTTTATCCATCCAGAAGCCAGGGCGGAACAAGGTGAAGGCCACTAACAGTAGGAGCAGCGACTCATACCAGCGGTTCCGAGTCAGCATGTAGCCTTGTGTACCTGCCGCAAAGATCAGCATGGCGATGGTGGCGACAATAAACACCAAAATACCCTGCATCACCGTGACATCTATCAGCAGCAGGTCCGTATTGAAGATGAACAGGAATGGCAGCGCAGCGGTACGTAGGCTGTAGTAAAACGCCTGGAAGCCAGTGCGCAGCGGATCCCCACCCGACACGGCCGCCGCCGCAAAGGAGGCCAAACCTACTGGTGGCGTGACATCCGCCATGATGCCGAAGTAGAACACGAACAGGTGCACAGCAATTAGCGGTACGATCAGGCCATTTTGCTGGCCCAGCAGCACAATCACCGGAGCCATCAGCGCCGATACCACGATGTAGTTCGCCGTTGTTGGCAAGCCCATACCCAGAATCAAACTCAGCAGAGCCGTCAGCAGTAGAATCATCATCAGGTTACCGCCTGAGAGAATTTCCACTACGTCCGCGAGTACTAGACCTACCCCCGTTTGGGAGACCGCACCCACGACGATACCCGCCGTGGCAGTCGCAATACCGATACCAATCATGTTGCGGGCACCGGTCACCAGGCCATCCCACAGATCCTTAAAGCCTTCTTTGATATCGGCCGCCATTTGGCTGCGGCCACGGAAAATCGCGATGATCGGGCGCTGGGTAACCATGATGAAAATCATAAACATGGTGGCCCAGAACGCTGACAACCCAGGCGAAAGGCGCTCTACCATCAAGCACCACACCAACACGACAACCGGCAGAATATAGTGTAGGCCGACCATGACTGTCGGGCCAGTTTGCGGCAGCTTCACGACCTCTGAGTTGGGGTCGTCCATCTCCAGCTCAGGGTAGTTAGCGCCTACTTTCAACAAGCCGACATATACAATCGCCAGCCCTACAGAGACCACCCAGGGGGTCGCTTCACCCAGTACCGGCTTTAACCAGCCCAAGCCGTAGTAGACGGCGATGGAGAGGCCCATCAGCAGCAGCAAACCGGTCATAAAGCCGATCACTTTGTTCAGCAACGGGCGTGCCGGATTGCTGGACGGCAGGCCTTTCATATTGGCCTTGAGCGCTTCCAGGTGAACAATGTAGATCAGCGCGATATAGGAGATCAGCGCCGGTAAGAAAGCGTGCTTGATGACGTCGACATAGGGAATACCCACGTATTCCACCATCAAGAAAGCAGCAGCCCCCATGACGGGCGGCATGATCTGGCCATTCACCGAAGACGATACTTCCACCGCCCCCGCTTTTTCCGCGCTAAAGCCGACTCGCTTCATCATCGGAATCGTAAAGGTGCCAGTGGTAACGGTATTGGCAATCGACGACCCCGAGATCAAACCAGTCATACCAGAGGCTACCACTGCCGCTTTGGCTGGGCCGCCTTTGAAGTGGCCAAGCAGCGAGAACGCCACTTTGATGAAGTAGTTACCGGCGCCCGCTTTATCCAGCAACGCACCAAACAGTACAAACAGGAAAACAAAGCTGGTCGAGACCCCCAGCGCAATACCAAACACCCCTTGGGTACCTAGCCACTGGTGGTTAATCAAACCACCCAGACTAACGCCGCGGTGGGCCAAAATGCCCGGCATGTAAGGGCCAAACAACGAGTAAGCAATAAACACCGCCGCCACGATCATCAGGGGCGGCCCTAATGCGCGACGAGTCGCCTCTAACAGCATCAGAATGCCAACAACGCCCACGATAATATCCTGGGTAATCGGCAACCCAGGCCGCTGGGCCAAATCAGCATAGAAAATAAACAGATAGGCGCCGCAAAACGCCGCTACCGCTGCCAATGCCCAATCAGCTAAGGGCACACGATCACGAGGAGAGCGCTTAAAGGCGGGGTACGCCATAAAGGCTAAAAAGAGCGCAAACGCTAAATGAATCGAGCGCGCTTCCGTGGCGCTAAATACGCCGAAGCCAACAATATAGGGAAGTGGCGATGCAATCCATAGCTGAAACAGCGACCACACTGCTGCAATACTCACCAGCAGCTTACCGGGTACGCCTAAGGGTTTCCGTGCCCCTGTATCGCTGGAAGCGACCATATCCTCAAGGTCGTTCTCAGCGGCTGCCGAAGGTTGTTTGTCATCACGCATACGCTTGCCCTGCCTAATGGTCAGCGCTGACAATCAGCGCTCTCAACAAGAAGCGCGGACACCCAAGGTGCCCGCGCTTTGCAACTCAAAGCGACGCTACTCACCTTCCGTCAGTAGCATCACTCTTTTTACGACTTATTCGATCCAGCCACGCTCACGGTAGTAACGTGCCGCGCCATCGTGCAGCGGAGCCGTTAAGCCGTCAGAGATCATGTCTTCTTCGTTGAGGTTCTCAAACGCCGGGTGCAGGCGCTTGAAACGATCAAAGTTTTCGAATACTGCTTTCACCGTTTCATAAACGATATCTTCATCAACAGCGGTCGAAGAAACGAAGGTTGCCGCCACACCGAAAGTTTCGACGTCTTCGTCGTTACCACGGTAAAGGCCACCCGGAATCACAGAACGGGTGTAGTAGGGGTACTCTTCGATCAGACCATCGATCTCTTCGCCAGTCACAGAGACCAGACGCGCATCAATGGTGGTGGTCGCTTCTTGGATAGAGCCGTTCGGGTGGCCTACCACGTAAACCATTGCGTCGATGTTGTTGTCAGACAGGGCAGCCGCCTGCTCAGCCGCGTCGAGCTGAGACGCCAGTGCGAAGGTGTCTTCATCCCAACCGAACGCATCCATGACCACGTCCATGGTATTGCGCTGGCCAGAACCAGGGTTACCGATGTTGACGCGCTTGCCTGGGAAATCGCTGATGTCCTCGATACCGGAATCCGCGCGGGCCACCACGGTCAGCGGCTCACCGTGCATGGTGAAGACGGCACGCATATCTTCCCAAGCGCCTTCTTCTTCAAAGTTGGACTCACCGTGGTAAGCGCGGTACTGAACGTCAGACTGCACAACGCCCATATCCAGCTCACCGCTCTTCATGCCGTTGACGTTAGCAACGGAACCACCGGTAGACGGGGCGTTACAACGGATGTTGTGCTCATCGCTGCCACGGTTAACCATGCGGCACACCGACTGACCAACGACATAGTAAACACCGGTTTGGCCGCCGGTACCGATGGTGATGTAGCGCTCCTGGGCAACGGCCGGAGAGGCAAAGGTTGCCGCCGCAATGAACGCGCCTGAGAAAGCCGCGGTAGAAAATACATGGCGTTTCATGAACACACCTCTTTATCTTGATGTTGTGAGCGTTATGCGCTTTGAAGCCATCTGCAGAACGGTTCCCTTCAGGTGTTTCGGCTCCAAAACGTTGTCAAGACAGTCTGTTATCGATCTCGGCATTTAGTGCCGACTGTTCCTACTTTAGCGAAAAAACTGCTAATTGGCGAAGTACGAGACAATTTTATGCCTGCACCGCAGGCAGCGCATTGCCTAGCCAGCGTGATGACGCTAGCTACTCTCGCTCAGGAGTTTGTCCTAAGCGCTTTTCCTAAATGCTTTCACTTAGGCATTGCCATACTTTCTCGCTTGTTTGCACGTCTGTCGCCAGTCTAATAGCCGGTAACGTTTAGTAAACGTTAAACATCATGTCATATTGGCATAGGCCATCGCTTATTGGTTATCTCGATTGATCATTAGACGCTATAGCCCAACACCGTGGGCAGCCACAGAGCAATGCTGGGAAATATCGCCACCAGTGCCAAGGCGCACCCCATGGCAACCACAAACAGCAGCGCCCAGCCAATCGTATGCTCTAGGCGTATCTTGGCAACTTCCGTGGTCACCATCAGGTTCACCGCCACCGGAGGCGTAAATTGACCAATGGCAATATTCATCGCCAGCAAAATACCAAACCATACCGGATTCCACTCAAAATGCTGCATTACCGGAATCAGAATTGGCATCATGATCAGATAAATCGAAATCGCATCCAGCAGCATGCCCGCCACCAGTACCGCCAACATCACCAGTATCAACAGCAAGACGCCGTTATCGGTCAGGCTGATGATCCATTCTGCTAAATGGCGGAAGGTGCCGAGCATCGTGCCTGACCAGGCAAAAATGCCCGCCAGTGCGATAATCAGCATCACTACGCCAGAGATAATCGCCGCTTCCCCCAGTAGCTCCCACACATCCCGAAGTGTCAGCTCTCGGGTAAGAAACAGGCCTACCACCGCCCCATAGGCAACGGCCACCACGGCGGCTTCCGTGGGGGTAAACAGTCCTGAGCGCAGCCCACCTAAAATCAGCACTGGCGCAAACAAAGCAGGCAGCGCCTCGCGGAAGGTTCCGCGTACCGTCAGTTTTTCGGCTCCCTCTACCGGCGTGCCTTCCCAACCGTAACGCTTGGCGACCAGCATCGCCGGTACCAGCAGCGCCAAACCCGCTAGCACACCAGGGAAAAGCCCTGCGGCGAACAGCGCACGCAGATCAACGCCCGGCACCACAATCGAGTAGAGAATCAGCGCCACTGAAGGCGGAATTAAGATCGCCGTGGATGCCGAAGCCGCAATGAGCGTGGCCGAAAACGGCTTGGGGTAGCCTGCTTTCGTCATGCTAGGCAGCATCACCATGGCCACGGCAGCGGCGTCAGCGGGGCCAGAGCCGCTCATGCCGCCCATAATCATGCACACCAATACCGCAACCAGCGCCAGCCCACCGTGACGGGGCCCAATGAGCGCCTGGGCAAAACGCACCAAACGCAGCGCCACGCCTGCTCGCTCAAAAATCAGCCCAGTGAGAATAAACAGTGGAATCGCAATGAGAGGGTATTTAGCGATGCTGTTGTAGGTATTGGTGCCCAGGGTAGCCAGCATATCTGGCGAGAGCCCAAGCACGATGCCCACCGCCCCAGAAAGCGCCAAGGAAAACGCCACCGGCACGCCAGCAATTAACAGCCCGGCAAATGCCAAAATCATCCAAATATCAGGCGTCACTGGTTAGCTCCCCTTTCAAACGGTCACGGGTTTGCTGCACCAAGCGCCATAGCATGGCAGCAGACAAAATAGGCAGCCACACCAAGTACCACCACTGGGGCAGGCCTAACCCGGGCGACAGCGACTCCCACTGATACTCCTGCCACGCCAACTTGCCGCCATACCAGGTAATTAAACCCAATACGATCAGGCCACACAGGGCTTGAAAAAGAATCAGCGCGCCCCGCCACCGCTCAGGCAGGGCACGCTCTAAAAAGCCAATGCGGATATGCCGGTCGCGACGCAAGGCAACCGACGCACCGGCAAAGGTCAGCACGACCAATAGAAAGACGGAAAACTCTTCCGTGAACGAAAATGAGCCACCTGTAAGGTAACGAGTGATCACATTACCCAGGCTAATCAATGAAATCACAATCAGCGCCAGCGCACCTAGCCAGCGCTCTGGGCGTGCATCAGGAAAGCCTTTCATGGCAGCCTCACAGCAAAGAACCGCCGCCCTGGTTAGGCGGCAGTCAAAACCCTCGAAGAATTAACGTGCGTTGATAGCGGCTTGGGCGGCATTTACCACCTCTTCACCAATGCGCGGAGTCCATTTTTCGTACACCGACTGAGTGGCATCCACAAACGCCTGGTACTGCTCATCGGTCAGCTCGGTTACCGTGACACCACGCTCTTGAATCGCGGCTAAACGCTCGCTCTCCTGCTCACGGGTCATGGCAATTTCCCACGCGCCCGCTTCTTCGGCTGTCTCACGCAGCATGGCCTGCTGCTCTTCACTCAGCGACTGCCATACCTGCTGATTAACGGCAAAAATAAGTGGGTCGTTCATGTAGTTCCAGAGCGTTAGATGCTCTTGGCCCACCTGGTCAATACGCGCCACATCAAATACGGAAAGCGGGTTCTCCTGGCCATCGACCGCACCCGTGGTGAGGGCCGGTTGGGCGTCGGTCCAGCTCATCTGCGTAGGGTCGGCACCTAGCGCGGAGAACGTATCCTGGAACAGCGGCGAACCCACTACGCGGATTTTCAGGCCATCCAGATCCTCCGGCTGGCTGATAGGGCCGAGGGAATTGGATACCTGACGGAAGCCATTTTCCCCCCAGGCAAGCGGAATAACGCCACGGGACTCAATCGCCTCGAACACCATAGTGCCCGCATCCCCGCCGGTCACGGCATCGACAGCGGCTTCATCAGGAATAAAGAACGGCAAAGAGAACAGGTTCAATTCCGGCACTTGGGGCGACCAGTTGATGGTTGAACCCACGGCGGCATCAATCAGCCCAGAGCGCATGGCAGAAAATTCGCGGGTTTGGTCACCCGACACCAGCTGAGAGTTGGGGTAGACCCGCAGAGTGAGTTCACCACCGCTGCGCTCTTCTACCAATTCCGCCCACTTCTCGGCGGCTTGGCCCCAAGGAAAAGCATCCGATAGCACGGTAGAGACCGAGAGTTCGCGCGCTTGCGCGGAAAAAGCAGCCGAGAGCAGGGCAGCGCCAGCCAAGCCAGCGGTAAAACGAGCCATAGAGCGTGTCAGCGTCATTATTGTCGATCCTTTTTATCCGTTCTTTTTTTATCAATACTTTTTGCGGTTCTTATGAGATGCCCGGCCCAGTGAAAGGCAACAGGCACACGCCCATTGTAGGCATTTAGCAAGCGAAAGGAAGCCATCTAAGGTCGGTCTTGGCAACTCAGTGAGTTATCCTCAGGTGTCTACTTCGCAAAACGCCCCGCGCATCAGCGTCAGGGCGTTTCATAGGCTTGCGCTAAAAGGCTACTCGCCAGAGCATGAAATAGCGCATTACTCAGGGCGGCAAAAACCGGCCAGCGCAGGCACCGAGACACAGTCGCCTACCTGTATGCCACGTTCCGCAAAGTAACCCGCGTTAACTTCCAGCGCCGCATGGTAGGCCGTCCCGGCAGGATAAGAGGGGCACTCCTGGGGGGCATCGGATTCGCAGGGTGGCATCGTGTTTATAGCAACGATGCGCCCTTCGCCGTCGATATACGCGATATCCAGCGGAATCAGCGTGCGGTACATCCAAAAGGCGTTACCAGCGGGCTGCTCACGCTCGAAGCGAAACAGCATGCCTCGTGTTTCTGGCAGATGTTCACGTCCCATCAGGCCGCGCTGGCGCTGGGAAGCGGTTTCGGCGACTTCGACATCGAGACGGTGCGGGCCACCTTCGCTATGGATCGCCAGTTGCAGCGTGTTGGCTGGCGCGGGTTCAGCTGCCCAAGCCGCTAACAGCGACAGGGGTAAACAGGCGGCAAGCGAAACACCGGCAGCGGTTTTCAGCAGTTGGCGGCGTGTCAGGGTCATAACAGGTTCCTTTTGTTGTGTGATGCCGTGTGGGTACGCTGCGCGGGCATAAGATGAATCCCCTCAGCCAGCAGCGAGACGTGCACCCTTTCCCCCAAGCTAAGCTGGTTACGTTTGGCCGCGTGGGTGGCGATGTCGAAACGTAGCATATCTCCGTGGGAAACACGCAGCGAGATTGATGTCATGCCACCCAACACCACCATTTCACTGACCGTCGCCGCCACCGGGTTTTCGCGTTCGCCTTGGGAAGGCCGTCCCCGACGATGCAGTACAATATCCGACGGCGGCAGGTACCAGGCCAATGACTCTCCTACTTCACACTGGGCGATACCTTCGCTGACTTCTAGCAGCCATTCCCCCCACCGCAAGCGTCGCCCAGCGTCCGTCTCGACCACTTCCCCGCTAAAGACGTTGTGGCGATCCAGCAGCCTAGCGACAAGCGGCGAAGCGGGCTGTCGAAACAGCGCTTCAGGCGTGCCCTGCTGCAGGCTGACGCCGTTATGCAGCACGCAGATTTGATCGGCGAGCGCGGTGGCTTCTTCCAAGTCGTGGGTGACGAGAATAATGGGAATGGAGATCTGTTGGCGCAGTAGCGCCAGCTCACGCTGTAAGCGGCGTCGAGTCACTTGATCCACCGCAGAGAACGGCTCATCCAGCAGCAGCGCTTGGGGCTCTCTGGCCAAGGCGCGAGCCAAGGCCACTCGCTGGCGCTGGCCGCCGGAAAGCTCGCTAGGGTAGCGCGCCTCTAAGCCTTCCAAGCGCACTTTAGTGAGCCACTGAACAGCCTGTTCACGCCTTTGAGCGCGGGGCAGGTGTCCTATGGCTAGCTGAACGTTCTGCAGCGCCGTTAGATGAGGGAACAGCGCATAATCCTGAAACACCATACCAATCTGGCGCGCTTGCGGCGGCAGTGAGTGGCGCTGGCCGCTTTGGGCCAGAAACCACTCCCTGCCCGCGCAGCTCACTCTGCCCTGCTGAGGCTGGTAAAGCCCGGCAATGGTGCGCAGCAAGGTAGTTTTACCACTTCCCGATGGCCCGACCAGCGCCAGCAGCTCCCCAGGGGCGCAGCGAAACGATGCATTGAGTGGAATCGGGTCGGCCTGTTGGGCGGTCACTATCAGATCATCCACGTGACCACCTGCGCTTGCCAGCGAGCCCATAGACAAGGCCTAAGGTTGCCAGGGAAATGACCAGCAAGAGGGCAGACATGCTCGCCGCACCCTGCTCGTCAAAGGCCTGGACGCGATCATAAATGGCTATAGAGAGCGTGCGGGTCTCGCCATCAATCGCACCGCCAACCAATAAAATCACGCCAAACTCGCCCAGTGTGTGCGCAAAGGTTAGCGCTGCCGCCGATAGGATGCCCGGCCACACCAGCGGCAATTCAATACGCCACAGGGTTTGCCATGGGCTTAGCCCACTGCACCACGCAGCCTCACGCAGGTTCGCAGGCACATGCTCAAAGGCACGCTGAATCGGCTGAATAGCAAAGGAGAGATTGGCAATCAGAGAAGCCAACAAAATACCGCTAAAGGTAAAGTTGAGCCCGCCCCCTGTCAGCGCCGCCCAGGCACCGCCTAACGGTGCATCACGGCCAAACTGCTGGAGCAGATAAAACCCTAGCACCGTGGGCGGTAGCACCAGCGGCAGCGCAATCAGCGCCTCACACAGCCCCTTGCCACGGAACTGTGCCGTCGCCAGCACGCGCCCCCACCAAATGCCTAGAGGTAATAAGAAGAGACAGGTAAACGCCGCGAGCCGCAGCGAGACAGAGAACGCCGACCAGTCCATTAATCGGTACTAAATCCGTAGGTTTCAAAAATCGCTTTCGCATCCGCCTGTTGCAGCCACTCGTAAAACACGTGAGCCACTTCTCCAGCCTGCGGCGTTAACACCATGCGCTGGCGCAGCGGCGTATGCCACGTTTCAGGCATCAACACCGCCTCGCTGCGCTCAGCCAACGCAGGTGCCACCGCTAACGAATAAGCCACCAAACCACCTCGCGCCTCGTCGGAAAGGGCAAACTGCATCGCCTGGGAGACATTCTCCCCTTGCACCCGCAGCGGTTCGCTGGCTTCCCATAGGCCCGCCTTTTGCAACACGTCTCGGGCAGCCACGCCGTAAGGGGCGTGTTCTGGGCTGGCAATGGCGATACGCAGCCGCTGCCCCTCTTCCCAGGCGGTAATGGCCTCCTGCACGCCGGCAAGCGGCGCTTGCTCACTGGGTACGGAGTAACGGCCAGCCGGCTGTACCCAGGCTAGCCGTCCTCGGGCGTAAATCACGCCCGCGTTATCCACGTAGCCCTCGTCGTAAAGCGCCTGAACGAACCCTTCATCTGCTGACAAAAACAGCTCGAAGGGCGCGCCTTGGGCGATTTGGCGGCGAAAGTTGCCAGAAGAGCCAAAATTGAGACGCAGCGCCTGGCCGGTTTGCTGAGTGAACTGCTGGGCAGCCTCTTCCAAGGCGAACTGCAGGCTAGACGCCGCCGCCACAATGGGCGCGCCCGCCATCACAGGCGCGCTTAACAGCCAACCGCACAGGAGCAGCAGTGCACGCATACGTTTACGCCTTCGCGTTTTCGGCGTGCTGCTCGGTAATGGCCATCACTTTCATGGTGTTGGTACCGCCGTGGGCGTTCATGTGGTCGCCACGGGTCAGGATGACGTGATCACCCGGCTTGGCGACGCCCTGCTTCACCAACAGCGTAAGGGCTTGGTCGTTAAGCTCGGTGGCGGTCATTTTCGAGGTATCGAAGGGAAGTGAGACCACGCCCCGGTACAGGGCCATACGGCGCTGGGCAATCGGGTTGTGAGCCAACCCCACGATAGGCAGGCCCGAGCGGATGCGCGAGGCGATCAACGGCGTGTAGCCCGAGGCGGTCATGCAAGCAATCGCCACCACGCCGTTCATGTGGTTAGCGGCGTACATCGCCGAAAGGGCAATGGTTTCATCGGGGCGGGTAAAGCCTTCGTGGATACGATGGCCCGACTCTTGGGCGACCCGCTCACGCTCGGCACCCAGGCACACACGCGCCATCGCTTCTACGGTTTCCAGCGGGTAGTCGCCTGCGGCGGTTTCCGCAGAGAGCATGACCGCATCGCTGCCATCCAGCACCGCGTTCGCCACGTCGAAAACTTCAGCGCGGGTGGGTAGCGGCGCGGAGATCATACTCTCCATCATTTGGGTGGCGGTAATCACCGCGCGGTTAAGCGAACGGGCGCGTTTAATCATGCGCTTTTGCACGCCGACCAGTTTGGCATCGCCAATTTCCACGCCGAGGTCGCCACGAGCCACCATCACCGCTTCGGAGGCTTCGATAATGCCATCCAGCGTGGCGTCATCGGCCACGGCTTCGGCGCGCTCCACTTTGGCAACGAGGCCAATTTCCTTGCCCTCTTCGCCCAACAGGCGGCGGGCTTCCAGCATATCTTCCGCAGTACGAGGGAAGGAGATCGCCAAGTAATCGACACCAATCTCAACGGCGGTTTTCAGGTCGGTTTTATCTTTTTCCGTTAGCGCGGGAGCCGATAGCCCGCCGCCCTGCTTGTTAATGCCTTTATGATTAGAGAGCTTGCCACCCACCACCACCTCGGTGTGAACCTGCTTGCCCTCTACGCGGGTAACATCCAGCACCACGCGACCATCATCCAGCAGCAGGCGGTCTCCCGCGGTTACATCATCCGCCAGGGTTTTGTAATCGCAGCCGACGCCGTGGATATCACCAGCGTCGCTATCCATGGCCATATCCAGTACAAACGGCTGGCCCTCTTCTAAATAAACCGCCCCCTCTTTAAAGCGAGCAACGCGAATTTTGGGGCCTTGCAAATCGCCCAGCGCGGCCACACTGCGGCCTAGCTGAGCGGCGATTTCACGCACACGGGCAAGGCGGCGGCGATGGTCGTCCGCCGTGCCGTGGGAAAAGTTCAAGCGGACCACATCCACCCCCGCCTTCAACATGGCTTCCAGCACGCCTTCACGGTCACTGGCGGGGCCGAGGGTCGCGACAATTTTGGTACGACGAAGGGGGATATGGGTGTTTGCGCTCATAAATGTCCTAACCGTTCATATAGAGTGGAGTGTCAGCTTATCAGCATAACCCAACCAAGATGACACTCGCATGCACTTGCGGTGGGCTATTCCGCTAAAGTGACGGTAACATCCAGGGGATATTCGTCACAGTTATTGCCATCCCCACCGCGATCCACCACCAGGAATTCCCCTTCGCGCTCCAGCACCGACTGAATCGCGTGCCAAGTACCGGCGCGGTAGTTCACCCCTTGGCGGCCGTCGGTGACAAACGCCTGCACCTCGTTTGGCGCAATGGTGTCGCCAGGCGGTGCCACCACCACGATAAAGCGCTCCTGATGCAGCGGCATAAACGCCTGACTGCCCTGGGGGTGGCGCTCTAAAAACGTGAGATTGAGCGGCAGCGTCACTGGCTGGCTGACAAAAATATTGATCAGCGTTCGAGCGTTGTCGCCGAGGGTTTCCACCTTGGCGAGATCGTGATGGCGCTGGGTGCGCCCGGCGTTAATCGGGAACGATGCGGAGGTGCGGGCATCGATGACGTCTCCAAAGGGCGCAAACGCCTCCGCCGTCAGCGGTTTTGCCGTCAGATTTAACATAGCATCATCCTAACGAGTATTAGTTATGGTGGGCTTCCCAACTCAGATTTTGAGCGCCGCATGGCGGTTAACGTCTTTGTACAACAGGTAGCGGAACGGGCCAGGGCCACCGGCGTAGCACGCCTGAGGGCAGAAGGCGCGTAGCCACATAAAGTCGCCCGCTTCCACTTCGACCCATTGCTGGTTCAAGTGATACACCGCTTTGCCTTCAAGTACGTAGAGGCCATGCTCCATCACGTGGGTTTCATCAAACGGAATCACGCCGCCCGGCTGAAAGGTAACGATATTGACGTGCATATCGTGGCGCACGTCGTTGGGGTCGACAAAACGCGTCGTAGCCCAGCGGCCTTCGGTGCCCGGCATTTCGATCGGTGCGATCTCCTGCTCATTGGTCACGAAGGCTTTGGGCACTTCCAGACCTTCTACATACTCGTAGGCTTTGCGCACCCAGTGGAAACGCACCGGCTCGCGGGTTTCATTGCGCACCTGCCAGTGGCTGCCAGGTGGAATAAACGCGTAGCCACCTGTGCCCATCGTATGACGCTCGCCCGCTAAAGTGAGCGTTAACTCACCCTCCACAATAAACAACACGCCTTCCGCCTGGGGGTCTAGCTCAGGCTTATCGCTACCGCCCTCGGGCTGCACTTCCATGATGTACTGGGAGAAGGTTTCCGCAAATCCCGACAGCGGCCGCGCCAGCACCCACAACCGAGTGCCCTCCCAAAACGGCAGGTTGCTGGTCACGATATCGCGCATCACCCCTTTGGGAATCAGTGCGTAGGCTTCGGTAAAGACCGCACGGTCAGCGGTGAGCTGGGTTTGCGGCGGATGCCCGCCGGTGGGGGCGTAATAGTGAGCGGGTTGGCGTGTTGTTGGCATTGTCTCTCCCTGAGAGTGTAAGCGTACTCGACGACGATGCAGCACAAGCGTGCTGCATCGTCTTTTTTGTATACAATATTATGGAGTGCGGCTTCAAACAAACCTTAAAGGCCCGCTTCACTTAAAGTACCGCTGAGATAAACTGCCTGAGCTCTGGGGTTTTAGGATTGCCGAACAGCTCGGCAGGCTCGCCCTCTTCGTGAATGCGCCCTTGGTGCATGAACACCACGCGGTCGGCCACATCCCGAGCAAAGCCCATTTCGTGGGTGACTAGAATCAGCGTCATGCCTTCTGCTGCCAACGCTTCCAACACGCGCAGCACTTCGCCGACTAACTCAGGGTCGAGCGCCGAAGTGACTTCATCGCACAGCAGCACCTTCGGGCGCATGGCCAGCGCACGGGCGATGGCCACCCGCTGCTGCTGGCCGCCGGAAAGCTGGGCGGGGTAAGCATCGTACTTGTCTGCCAAACCCACTTTATCCAGCACTTCTCGGGCCACTTTCTCGACATCGGCGCGGGCCTCGCCACGCACCACCACGGGGGCGAGGCACACGTTGTCGCCCACAGATTTATGGGGAAACAGATTAAAGCTTTGAAACACCATGCCAACGTTTTCACTCAGCTCTTTGGGCGACATGGAGCCCGCATCGAGCTGCTGTTCGGCAATGGTGATCTCGCCGCTATCGTGCTGTTCGAGCTGGTTCAAGCAGCGCAGCAGCGTACTTTTACCCGAACCACTGCGGCCGATAATGGCGACCACTTCCCCCTGAGCAACGTTGAGGTCGATCCCTTTGAGCACTTCCAGGTCGCCAAAGGCTTTATGAACGTTATTAACGCAGACCAGCGTCATAGAGCTTTTTCTCCAAATGGCGCGCGTAGCAGGAGAGCGGGTAGCACAGCGCGAAGTAAAAAAGGGCCACGAGGGTGAAGATAGTGAACGGTTCAAACGTGGCGTTATTGAGCATCGTGCCCGCTTTAGTGAGCTCCACGAAGCCAATGATGGAAGCCAGCGCCGTACCTTTTATCACCTGTACTGAAAACCCCACCGTGGGTGGAATCGAGAGTCGCAGCGCCTGCGGCAGAATCACATGGCGCATGGTTTGGAAATAGTTCATGCCCAGCACGCGAGCGGCATGCCACTGCCCCTTCGCCACGGCTTCCAGGCAGCCTCGCCAGATATCGCAGAGAAACGCGCTGGTAAAGAGCGTGAGAGCAATCGAAGCGGCCCACCAGGCAGAAATGGGATGCCCCATCGCCGCCGCGCCAAAGAAGATCAAAAAGAGCTGCATCAATAGCGGCGTGCCTTGAAACAGGTCCACGTAAAGCGAGGTAAAATGCTGCAGCCAGCGGCGGCTGGAAAGACGCATAAAGGTGAGCACCAGCCCCACGGTAGCCCCGCCGATAAAGGCAATCAGTGACAGCACCACGGTCCAGCGGGCGGCGAGCAGCAGGTTGCGCACGATATCCCATAGGGTGAACTCGATCATCGTTGCTCTCCTTGCTGATACGCGAACACACGCTTACCCACCAGCATAAAGGCGCGGCGCATACCGAACGCCAGCAGCAGGTACACCAAGGTAATCAGCAGGTAGACTTCAAAGCTTCTAAAGTTGCGCGACTGAATGAAGTTGGCCGCGTAAGTGAGGTCGAAAACGGAAATCTGCGACACCACCGCCGAGCCCAGCATGACGATGATCGACTGGCTAATCAGTGAGGGGTATACCCTGGCAAAGGCGGGCACCAGCACCACATGGCGGTAACTTTGCAGGGTACTCATGCCCAGCGCTCTGGCGGCTTCTAGCTGCCCTTTCGCCGTGGCGCTAATGCCGGCGCGTAGAATTTCAGCGCTGTAAGCGGCGAGGTTTAGCGTCATGGCGATGAACGCGGCGGTAATGGCATCGATTTTGATACCCAGCCCCGGTAAACCAAAAAAGATAAAAAACAGTTGAACGATAAAAGGCGTGTTACGGGTGATTTCGACATAGCCCCCCAGCCCCCAGCGCATCCAGGGCTGCCCGTTCACACGCAAATACGCCACCGCTACGGCCAGCCCCAGCCCGGTCAAGGTGGTCACCACGGTCAGCACGACCGTGGTGGTCAAACCTTTGATCAGCTCGCTGGCGTAGGGCAACAGGGTGAGAAAATCGAGTGTTGGCCCCATACTGCCTCTCAGCTACCGAAGTTGTCAGGAAGGTCCGCGCTGAACCAGCGCTGGGAAAACTCGTTGAGCGTGCCGTCTTCCAGTGCCTGGGCAATCAAGCGATTCACTTCTGCTTGTAGCGCCGCTTCGTTTTTGTTCAGGCCAATGTAGCAAGGGGAATCTTTCAGCTGATACATCAGCGAAGGCGCACGATTGCTGTTGCGCTCGGCAATTTCGGCGGCCACTACGTTACCGGTGGCAATGTAATCTACTTGGCCAGAAAGAAACGCCGAGATGGTGGTGGCGTTATCTTCAAAGCGCTGAATGGTGGTGGAGTCGGGAGCGACGTTGGAAAGCTCCATATCCTCGACGGCACCGCGAGTCACGCCAATGGTTTTATCGGCGAAGCCTTCGGGTCCTTCTACGCTTTCGTCGGCATCCGCACTAAACACGCCCAGGAAGAACGGTGCGTAAGCATCGGAGAAATCGATCGCCGCTTCGCGCTCCGGATTTTTACCCAGACTCGAGATCACCAGATCCGCCTGACCTGTTTGCAGATAAGGAATGCGGTTGGCGCTGGTCACGGTAATCAGTTCCAGGGTGACGCCCATCTCGTCGGCAATGTAGTTGGCCATGTCGATATCGTAACCGCGCGGCTGTAGGTCGGTGCCTACCGAGCCAAAGGGCGGAAAATCCTGCGGAACCGCGATACGAATCGTGCCGCGAGATTCAATGTCTTCCAGAGCATCGGCGTGAACCGCGCTGCTGGCACCCAGCCCACCCATAGCCAGCGTGGCCGCCATGCCGGTGGCCACCACGCCGGTTTGAAGACGTTTCAAGTAGTGCTGAACCGAATCTTTAAAGCCCTGAAGGGTAGTTCCCATGACGCTCTCCTGAAAGTGTGTCGCAAGCCAATGCCGAGAGGAAGGTGTAACGCGTGTGATGTCGCCCTCTGAAAGGTTCGTTGCACAAATCTCATCAAAGAAACTTTTGTTTCACACGCCCACTAGCATTAGCAATAACGAGACCAGCCGCAGGGAAAGCAGCGCAACAACAGTGCGTTAGGTTACAATCAGGCAGGAGAGCACGCAGGGTAACCCAGCGTGCGTTCAGTAAAGCGATTACATTTGGTGCATCAGGCAGTCAAAGCGCACCATTATTGATGGGCGTCCCAATCGACGCTCATGATGGGCGATGCTAGCTCGTTCAACTCAGCATAGTGGTCGCTTATCGCGCTGATTCGCTCGCGGCCCTCCGCTAAGCGCTGGTGCAAAACGGCATTTGCCAACAGGCAAATCACGCTGTTGGCGGTGGCATAGCTATCGAACGCCGAGAGACTCTCTAACGGGACTTCCAACCACCACGTCACTTGCGAAGCAAACGGCGAGGCGGTGGGGTCAGCGATCAACAACACCTTGGCAGGCGAGCGTTCAAGGGCGCCCACTAACGCGGCAAATGCCGATGGACGGCGGCGAAAACCAAACAGCACCACGATGTCGTGTTCGGTTAAATCCACCAGCTCTTCGGCCAACGACTGGTTCGGCTGCGGCGCCAAGCGCACGTGGCGACGGGCTTGCACGAGCTGCTGACGTAAGTGCAGTGCCAGCGGATAGCTGTTACGGAAACCGACGATCACGACCTGCTGAGCCACCGCCAACGCCTCGACCATCGCAGCAAATTCCTGGGGGACAAGGCTCGCGAAACAGCGCTGCAGATTCTCCTGCTCCCGCTGCAGGTGGCGCTGGAACGAGGTGCCGCTCTCGCTCTCCTCCTCCATGGCATGGGCGTCGATCACCAACGGCACGCCCAAATTACGCAGCTGTCGAGCGTGATCCTTTACCGTGCGATAGCTTTCGAACCCTAGTCGCTTGAATAGGCGGCTGACGGTGGACTTTGACACCCCGGTCAAACGCGCCAAGTCGGCGGCGCTGTACACGGCCAAATCATCGAAGTGATCCAGAATGAAACTCGCCACGCGCTGCTCTTGGGCGCTGAGCGCATCAAACTGGGCGGCAATCCGTTGTCCGATATGGGGTGTCATGGTGTCCTATTTCGTCATTTGGGTGCTGGGTGATGCTCTGCCCAGTGACGGGCGATATCGACCCGTCGGGCTACCCACACACGGTCGTGGGCTTCAATATGGTCTAAGAAGCGCTGCAGTGCGCGGAAGCGCCCCGGGCGGCCCAACAAACGGCAGTGCATACCAATTGAGAGCATCTTCGGCGCTTCTTCCCCTTCGGCGTACAGTACATCAAAGGCGTCGCGCAGGTAGGTAAAGAAGTGGTCCGCCGTATTGAAACCTTGCGGAGCAGCAAAGCGCATGTCGTTGGTATCTAAGGTGTAAGGCACGATCAGGTGGTTATGCTCAGCCCCCTGGCTATCGCTCACCTTGGTCCAGAACGGTAGGTCGTCGCCGTAGTAATCGCTGTCGTAAAGGAAACCACCTTCGTCCAGAATTAAACGGCGCGTATTGGGGCTGTCGCGCCCTGTGTACCAACCTTCAGGCTTTTCACCATACAAACGCTGGAAGATCTCCATGGCCTTTTGCAGATGTTCGCGCTCGACATGCTCCGGGGTTTCTTGGTAGTGAATCCAACGGTAGCCGTGGCACGCCACTTCATGGCCAAGCTCTTTAAACGCCTGGGCCACATCCGGATGGCGCTCTAGCGCCATCGCCACCCCAAATACGGTCAGTGGCAACCCACGGCGCTCGAACTCGCGCAGAATACGCCACACGCCAGCGCGGGAGCCGTATTCGTAGATGGACTCCATGCTCAGGTGACGGTCAGGGTAGCTGGCCGCGCCAATAATCTCGGACAAAAACTGCTCCGAGCCTGAATCACCATGCAGCACACAGTTCTCGCCGCCCTCCTCATAATTAAGCACAAATTGAACGGCGATCTTGGCCTTGCCCGGCCAGTTAGCGTGGGGCGGCGTGCGGCCATAGCCGATTAAATCGCGGGGGTAATGAGAGGTCATGAACAGGCTCCTTAACAGAGGCAGAGCGTTTTAGTTTGTATACAAAATAGCCATTTTGAACGGCCATCGCAATTCAACTCAGGGCTAATTAATTGAGATGACGACGATTTTAGGCGTAATAGCGCGCTAACCCATTGAAACCTGAACACTTGGTCAACTCCACGAACGCCAACACGTGGCATGAAAGGGCTTGCGCATCGCAGAAAAGCGCCCTATTTTCGTATACAAGATAGAAAATATTGTTCACATGAGAGTATCGCCCCGTGCACATACGCTTGATTAACCCCAATACCACGGCTGCCATGACGGCAACGATTCGACAAGCAGCCGAACAGTTAGCGGCCCCATCAACCACGGTGAGTGCCACTCAACCCGATGCTGGCCCGGTCTCTATTGAGAGCCACTTTGATGAAGCAGTGAGCGCAGTGGGCGTGGCCGAAGAGGTGCTAAAAGGCGAGCGCGAGGGCAATATTGATGCCTACGTAGTGGCCTGCTTTGGTGACCCCGGCCTGCTGGCTGCCCGCGAGCTGACCCGCGCCCCAGTGATTGGCATTGCCGAAGCCGCCTTTCACATGGCTACCTTGATTAGCACGCGCTTCTCGATTGTGACCACGCTAGGCCGTACCGGCATTATTGCCGAGCACCTGTTAGAGCAGTACGGCTTTAGCCACCACTGCCGGCGCATTCGCGCCGCTGAAATTCCGGTGCTGGACTTAGAAGACCACCCTGATGCCGCCTTTAGCCGAATCGTGCAAGAGTGCTGCCGTGCCCGTGATGAGGATGGCATCGGCGCGATTGTGCTGGGCTGTGGCGGGATGGCGAACCTAACCCACGCCATTAGCCACGAAGTTGGCCTGCCTGTGGTGGAAGGGGTAAGTGCGGCGCTGAAGCTTGCCGAATCCCTTGTGGGCCTGGGCTTACATACCAGCAAATTCGGCGATTTAGACTACCCGCGCCCGAAACCCTATACCGGCAAGTTCGCGGATTTTTCCAATCTAACCCTGCCACCCACACGCTAAGAGATCACGCACCATAAAACTATAACAACCGTACGAATACCGCCATTAGCACGCCACGCCGCAAGCGTCTCCTGGGCCACAGTGCCCAGGTTACCAATAACATCGATAATCTTGCGAGGACGGTAACATGAGCACTTCAACCTCTGCTCTTACCTCAGATGCAGTACCGGGAACGGCTAGCCCCGCCACCGCCAAAGCCGTTGGGGCCGAAAGCTTAGCTCCACAAAGCACCCGCATTATGGGGCGCACCTCCTACTTTTTAGCCTGGTTCGGAGGGTGTGTCTCTATCGGCACCTTCGCCATGGGCTCAAGCGTGGTGGGCACGCTCAACCTGCTTCAAGCCACCCTGGCCATCGCCATTGGCTGCTTTGTGATTGGCGTGGCGCTCGCCATTAACGGCGCCGCCGGTTACAAATATGGCATTCCGTTTATGGTGCAAGCACGCAGCGCGTTTGGCTTTACCGGCACGCGTATTCCCGGTTTGGTGCGCGCCCTGCCTGCCATCGTCTGGTATGGTTTTCAAAGCTGGATTGGCGCAGGTGCTCTCAACATGGTGTCGGCGACGCTGTTTGGCTTCGACAACCTGATCTTCTACTTCATTGCTTTCCAGTGTTTGCAGATTGGCCTTTCGGTACTCGGCTTTCAGGGTATTAAGTGGCTGGAAAATATCGGCAGCGCCTTTATTCTCTGCTCGCTGATGTACATGTTCTACGCCACGGTGCAGCGCTACGGTGACGAGCTTTCCACCAGCCTGCTGACCATGGAAGGCTCTTGGGGGATGCCCTTCTGGAGCGCCACCATGCTGTTTTTGGGCATCTACAGCACCATGATGCTGAATGTGAGCGATTACTCCCGGGAGCATAAAAAAGGGACCGGCCAAGGGCTATTAACCACTATTTACGCCATGTCGATTCTGCCCTGCACGCTGTTTATGGGCCTGATTGGCTATATGGTATCGCAAGCCACCGGCACCGCCGACCCCATCCAGGTATTTGCCAACG
Organism: Vreelandella sp. L-15; assembly: GCF_056857635.1. NCBI lineage: Bacteria > Pseudomonadati > Pseudomonadota > Gammaproteobacteria > Oceanospirillales > Halomonadaceae > Vreelandella > Vreelandella sp. L-15. The sequence goes on from NZ_JBSXNN010000040.1 coordinate 67,128, forward strand.
CGGTGGATAACACGCCGCTACTGATGATCACACTGCTGTTTATCGCCTTCGCCCAAGTGACCACCAACGTACTCAATAACGTGGTGCCGCCAACCTTCGTGCTCATGGATGTGTTCAATCTGAAGTTTCCGGTGGCGACGGTGATCGTTGGTCTGCTGGCCTTCGCCACTTTCCCTTGGAAACTGGTGCAGCCGGAGTCCGCTGCGGGCCTGCAACTGTTCGTGCAAACCTACTCTGCCTTCCTTGGCCCCATCTTCGCCATTCTGGTGGTGGACTACTACGTGATTCGCCGTCGCACGCTGGATATCGGCAAGCTCTACGATGAAAACGGCCCCTATCAAGGCATTAACCAAGCGGCGCTGATAGCGACAGCGGTAGGTATTGTCGCAGCGCTCTCTTTCTCGGCGGTCTCTTGGTATGCCAGCCTCATTCCTGCCGGACTGACCTACTACCTGCTGATGAAACACTGGCCCGCCTGCCAGCGCTTCACTCAGTAACTCGCCTTGCCAACGCCTGCCACCCTCGCGTGGCAGGCGACCATTTCCGGATAAAGAGCCTTGCAATGAATGAACAACCCAGCCAAAGCGACCTAAACATCCAGCAGATTGATCCAACGCTCTATAACGAAGACCTCGCCCCGCTAAAGCCAGAGCACCGCACCTGGGGCGCCTTTGAGATTTTTAACGTCTGGTCCAACGATATTCAAAGCCTGTTTGGCTACACCCTGGCGGCGTCGCTGTTCCTCTCTTATGGCCTAAACGGCTGGGCCGTAATGGCAGCGATTATTCTGGCCGGGATTATCGTCATGTTTTTGGTCAACCTGACCGGCAAACCCAGCGTTAAATACGGCATTCCCTTCCCGGTCATGGTACGCGCCAGCATGGGCGTACGTGGAGCCAACCTGCCCGCCATGCTGCGCGCCATCGTGGGTATTTTCTGGTACGGCGTGCAGACCTACTTCGCCTCCACCGCCGTGGCCCTGCTGATCACCGCGCTGCTTGGCGTGGGCAACGGGGGTACGTTCCTCGGTCTTTCAGGGGTGGCGTGGCTCTCCTTCGTCATCGTGTGGCTGTTTCAGATCGCGATTTTTTGGCAGGGCATTGAGCGCATCAAACACTTCCTGAACTGGGCAGGCCCAGTGGTCTATGTGGTAATGGTGGTGTTGATGATCGTGGTATGGGTACAAGCCGGTAGCGAGCTGCTCCCCGCCATTGGCACCATCTTCAGCGGCAACGGTGAGCAGGGTGGCCTGGGTGCGTTTCTCGCCATTGTGGGTACGATGGTCGCCTACTTCGCCGCAGTGGTGATCAACTTCGGCGACTTTACCCGGTTTGTAAAAACCGAGCGCCAGATGAAGCTGGGCAACCTGCTGGGCCTGCCCTTGAACGTGGCGTTCTTCTCGTTTATTGCGTTGATTATTACCGCAGGCACGCTGGTACTGTTTGGCGAAGCGCTCACCAACCCAGCAGATATTGTGGAACGCGTCGATTCGCTGCCGCTGACCCTTGTGGCCGCCCTCACCTTCTTTGCCGCTACGGTGGGTATCAACCTCGTCGCTAACTTCATTCCCCCCGCCTACGACTTAGCTAACCTGTTCCCAAGCAAAATCAGCTTCAAGATGGGCGGCTTGATTACCGCCGTGATTGCCTTTTTCGTGGGTGCGCTATGGATCTCAGTGATCAGCCAAATTGGCGTGCCGGGCTTTGTAAATGCGCTGGGCGCTATCGTCGCGCCGTTCTACGGCATCATCGTGGTGGACTACTACCTGATCAAACGCCAGCACCTCAATATGCAGGAGCTATTCTCCTCAGCCCCCGGCAGCGCTTACTACTACGTCAACGGCTGGAACACCCGCGCTCTTATCGCCTTTGGCGTGGCGGCAATGTTCTCGCTCTCTACCATATTGGTACCGGCTTTAGCCAGCTTAGGCGGCTATGGCTGGCTGATCGGCGCTGGCTTGGGTGGGGTGTTCTATTACGGGCTGATGAAGCGGTTTAAGGCAGCGCCCGTGATGGCTGAGCAAAAAGCGCACTAAGCCATGAAGTGATGGCTCATAGCAAAACGTGGTAACCACTAAAAGCGCCACCGGATGAGCTCCGGTGGCGCTTTTACGTTAATCCAAAAAAACTGCCTAACCGCCATTACAGTTGAGCAGATGCGTCGTCGCTAAACACCAAAAATCTGCTGCAGATCCGGTACATTCTCTTCCTCTTCAACCATGGAGAGCGAGGCTTCGATGGCTTTGAGGTGGCGGCTCATAAAGGCTTTGGCGCGTTCGCCGTTGCCGGTTTCAAGATAGCCAATCAGGTCGTCGTGGTCGTGGGATTCGCAGCCTAGGTGGCCGCGATGGCCGTAAACGGCGAGGATCAGTGATGAGCGGGAGCAGAGGCGCTCGACGAATTCTGCCAGGGTGGCATTGCCGGAGAGTTGGGCTAAGCGCACGTGAAAATCCGCCGAAAGACGAATCGCCACGCTCTGCTGACCGCTGCGTAGGGCTTGACGTTCTTGGCGGGCCATCTCGCGAAGCTCCGCCGCCGCCGCGGCGTTCATTCGCCTGGCCACATCGGGCATGAGGCCACACTCGATCAACTGGCGGGCATCGAACACGTCTTTCGCTTCATCGGCGGTGGGGCGCGTCACGCTAGCCCCACGACGCGGGGTCAAGGTAACAAGCTGCTCCAGCGCCAGCCGCTGAAGGATCTTACGAATCCCCGTGCGGCTAATACCGAATACTTCCGCTAGCGCATCTTCACGCAGCCGAGCGCCGGGCTTAAGGCGCTGCTCCACAATGGCATCGCTCACCGCCCGGTAAATCGCTTCGTGGCGCTCATCGCCCTCTTTGTCAGAAGGCCTCCGCTTTAACGCCGCCTGCGCATCACTCATAGTGTCTCCTGTCTGCGACTCTGATTACTCCTCCCAGGCCGCAATGATATCGCGCTCTTCGTCACTCATGTTGGTGATATTACCAAGCGGCATGTAGCGACTGCCAACGACCTGTTGGATTTGCGCTTTGTGACCAAGAATATCGTCCCAGCTATCAAAGGCATAGCCTGCAGGCGGCGCGGAGAAACCGGCATGTTCAGGGTTGCGGGCATGGCACTGGGTACAGTGTTGCTCGATGAGTCCAGATATTTGCGCTTGCGTGGGCGCACCGCCAGCGCCTTCCACAGCGGCACGTGGGCTGGGCGCTGCCACCCAGAACGCGAGCAAAATCAGCCCAACGCCTACTGCAGGGTAGGCAGGCTGAATGTTACCGGCATGCATCAGTACAAAGAACTGACGAATCAGCGCTCCGGCAAAGATAAACAGCACCATTACCACCCAAGAGAGCTCGTGGGCGTAGATAAATGAGTAGTGATTACTCACCATCAGCAGCACCACGGGCAGCGTGAAGTAGGTGTTGTGCACCGAACGCTGCTTGCCGCGCTTGCCGTCTAGTGGGTTGGGAGCCTCGCCCGCCTTCATGGCTTTCACCATGCGGCGCTGGCCAGGAATAATCCAGAAGAAGACGTTGGCCGACATCGCCGTGGCCATTACCGCGCCGGTGAGCAGAAATGCCGCCCGCCCGGTAAACATCTGGGTGCTTAAGTAGGCCACCACCACCATCATCACCGCTACGGCAATACTCAGCAGTCCATCGCGCTCCATGTTGGGGCTGATGCGCTTACATAGCTCGTTATAAACCACCCAGCCGCCTAGCAGGAACCCAAGCGCCAGCAGGTTCGCCTGCCAACCGGTAAGGTTAGCCGCCCAGGCCCAGTTACTGTCCGGATTCACTAAGTAGAAACCGGGGTTCACCATGTAGAGAATGACGAACAGCGCAAAACCCGATAGCCACGTCGTATAGGCTTTCCAGAACGACCAGTGCAGGTCGTTGGGCAGCTTGGCCGGGGCCGTGGCATATTTCTGGTTATGATAGAAACCGCCACCATGCACAGCCCACATCTCGCCAAAAACACCCTTTTCACGATCTTCAGCGGCTTTGGGAGTGCGCAGGCCATTATCCAGCATTACGAAGTAGATCGACTCGCCGATCCATGCAATCGCTGCGATCACGTGTAACCAGCGCAGCAGTAGATTCACAAACTCGATGATATACGCTTGCATGCCTAGTCCTCTTAGCTACCACGGTAAGTGGAGTAGCCGTAGGGCGAAAGCAGCAACGGTACATGATAGTGCTGGCTTGCATCGGCCACGCCGAAGCGCAGCGGAATCACGTCTAAAAAGCGCGGTTCAGCGGCTTCTACCCCTTGAGCGCGCAGATAGTCTCCAGCGTGGAACACAAGCTCATACTCGCCTGGCATTAGCGCATCGCCTTTTAAAATGGGGGCATCGCAGCGGCCATCGCTATTAGTGACGGTGGTGCCTAAATGCTCGCGGCTGTCGCCCGTTAGCCGAAAGACCTCAATGGTAATGCCTTGGCCGGGCTGCCCTTTGGCGGTATCCAGCACGTGGGTAGTTAAGCGTCCCATCGTCACTCCTTACATTGGCGGGGTTATTGGTGTTATGGATAGATGTTATGTGTAGAGTTTGACCTATTGGTCAAAGAGTACCGTTGATGCTATTTATTGTATACAGCATTTCCCTTTTCGCACGCCTGGAGAGTTTTTGTGTCGACTGCTACCCCACTCACATTATCCCCTGCCCCCAGCCAATGCAGCCTGGAAGACTTCGTCGCCCACTATGGCGATGTGTATGAGCACTCGCCCTGGGTGGCAGAAGCCGCTTGGCACCAGGGCCTGCGTCCTAAACATGACAACCCTGACGCACTGGCCGAACTGATGGGTTTGATGCTGCGACAGGCAACGCCCGAGCAGCAGATTGCCGTTATTCAGGCCCACCCCGATCTAGCGGGTAAGTCCGCACTGGCGGGAGAATTGACGCACGACTCCACCAGCGAGCAGACAGGCGCAGGGCTCGACCAGTGCTCGCCCGAGGAATTTTCCCGCTTTGAGCAGCTCAACGCGGCCTATAAAGAGAAGTTTGGCTTTCCGTTCGTCATTGCGGTGAAAGGGCTGAACCGCTACGACATCCTCGCGGCATTCGAAGAGCGTTTGGAGAACGGCTTGGCCCAAGAGCGTGAAACCGCGATTCAACAAATTATTCGTATTGCACGCTTCCGGCTTCGGGCCCGTGCTGACGAAGCATCACGGTAATCTTTACGTCATCTCGACAAAAATGCCGCGCCCAGATTCGGTTCCAGGCGCGGCATCTTTTCACTCAAGCGGGATAATTACTGCTTGGCAGTCTCTACCGCTTTCTTGGTCGTTTCTTCGGCCATTTTCTGGCTGTCTTGCATGAAGCTCTGGCTGATAGAAGTGACTTTTTCAGAGTCGCCTTTCATGCGCTCCATCAGATCGGCAGCAGTTTTTTGCTGGCTCTCCATCGCTTTTTTGAAGCTGTCCGCGTCTTTTACGTCTAACCATGTGCGCGCTTGGGCAATGGTCATGTCGGAGTAGGCACGGGCTGCATCCATCTGCGCGCCGACCAGCTGCTCGTAGTAGTTCAGTGCCGCCAACGTGTAGGAACGCATGGGGGACACGAATACCGACTCGAACTGCTGACTGGTTTTCTCTGCGGCCTTGTTCATCACGCAATCTCCTTGAGTGAGCTAGCGATTCGACCCGCGCCGAGGCAGGCCGGTAGTGGGCGTTTGCCGTTGCTACCCACAAAGCTAGCAGCGCTTTTTGTGCAGCGCAACATGATTTTCAACATGCTGCGCTTGCCACACTTTCGCCCACTCAAAGACCAGAAAAAGCCGTTGGATTAACGGTTGCCAAACAGATGTTTACGAGCTTCATCATCCATCGTGATGCCCGCTTGGGGATTGATATCTTCCACTAACGCGTAGGCTTTACGCACCGCCGGGCGTTGCGATACCTCTTCGAACCAGCGTTCAAGATCGGGGAACTCTTCCAAGGTTTGACGCTGCTTCTCCCAGGGCACAATCCAGGGGTAGATCGCCATATCCGCAATGGAGTAGCGGTCGCCGCCAACATAATGCTGCTGAGAGAGTCGTTGATCCAGCACGCTGTAGAGCCGGTTGGTCTCGCGTACATAGCGCTCTATGGCGTACTCAATTTTCTGCGGTGCGTAGTGGCAAAAGTGATGGTTCTGGCCCGCCATAGGGCCAAGCCCACCCACCTGCCAGTGCAGCCACTGCAGTACTACATAGCGTTCTCGCCCTTCTGCTGGCAGAAATTGCCCTGTCTTATCGGCGAGATATTCAAGAATCGCACCTGATTCAAACAGCGCCATCGGCTGGCCGCCGTCTTGGGGGGAGTGGTCAACAATGGCGGGAATGCGGTTATTAGGAGCAATGGTTAGAAACTCAGGGTCAAACTGCTCGCCGCGGCCAATGTTAACGGGCTTAACACGGTAAGCCAGCTTTGCCTCTTCAAGCATGATGGAGATTTTATGGCCATTCGGGGTTGTCCAGTAATACAGGTCAATCATTGCCATCTCCTTTCACACTAACGGACTACGCCGTTAGTGTTGCCTGTGGGTGTTAGGCGGCCATGGCCGCCTTACCTGTTATAGATCACGAATCGTCATGGCTTGGCCAGCGGCTGCATCATGCACCTCTAGCATACGCGCAAACCACGCTGCTACAGGGTCACTTTCTTCCACGAGCGGCTCGGTAGAAACGGTATAGGCCCACATCATGCTGCCAAACAGCAAATAATCGGCACCGCTTGGGGTCTCGCCATCTAAAAACAGGCTCTCTTTCAACTGAGCATTCACCGGTACCAGCGCTTGCTTCAACAGGTGTCGCCCCTGCTCAGGATTGCTGACGGCTTCTAAGGTAGCGCCAAAACGCGCCTCCCGGGTTTTACGGAAGTAAGCGCAGTCATCAGGGTGAATCGCCTCTAGGAGATCTAACACCACAATCTTGAACAGCGCAGGCGTAATGCTTCGCTCTACCAGCTGTTTAAAAAACATCACGCGCTGAAGGCTTACACCCTCGCCCAGCACCAGGGCTTCGGGGTAGGCGCGGTCCAGATAGCGCATGATCTCGAAGCTATCGGTCACTACCGTGTCGCCATCGGTCAACACGGGTACTTTGTCGTAGTTGGCAAACGCCAGCGCCTCTTTTTCTTGGAAACGCCAGGCTACTGTTGTGTAGTCCAACCCTTTATGGGCAAGCGCCATACGTACCCGCCAGCAATAAGGCGAAAAGCGTAGGCGCTCATCACGGCCGCACAGGTCATAAAGTGTTATTGCCATATTGTTAGTTCTCCTTTTTACAGGGGTCAATCCGCCACCTACAGTGAGTCTAAGTGGTTAGCGACACAAGCGACGTTCGTAACCCACCGCGCGAAGGCCTGCTGCACTGTCTATTAGTCTAATGACTGTTGCTGTATTAACACTCTGATGTAATGTTTAAAACATCTTAAAAACAACATGTTAAATTAAAGCGACCGCTTAAATCATGCTCAAAACGGCCCACGCCAACTGGTAAGACCAATTTTCCAATGTAGTCATTCAGCCCGCCTAACCGTATCTTTCAAGCTGACCCAACTATCATTGAAATGACAAGTTGGCTACTGCGGAGCATACCAAATCAATAACAAGGGGCCGTTCCTCCCATGAATGAAACTATACTCGCTCTTCTGGCATTTCTGCCGCTATTGCTGGCTGGGATTTTGCTCATAGGCTTTAAAATTCCTGCCAAAATAGCGATGCCGATTGTCTTCCTTACGGCGGCCATTATTGGTCTGACCGCATGGGATATGTCGTTTAGCCGCGTAGCGGCATCCACTGTACAGGGCCTCATCCAAACTGCTGGCCTGCTGTGGATTATCTTCGGCGCTATCTTGCTGCTCAACACGCTAAAGCACTCGGGCGGTATTACTGCCATTCGTAACGGCTTTTCGGGCATTAGCCCAGACCGTCGCGTACAGGCGCTGATTGTTGCTTGGCTGTTTGGCTGCTTCATCGAAGGCGCGTCCGGTTTCGGTACGCCCGCTGCCGTGGCAGCGCCACTAATGGTAGCGCTGGGCTTCCCGGCTCTGGCGGCGGTAGTCGTGGGTATGATGATCCAATCCACGCCAGTGTCGTTTGGCGCCGTGGGTACGCCTGTTGTGGTGGGTGTGGGTAGCGGCTTAAACCGTGCCGACATTACCGCGCAGCTAGAAGCGAACGGCTCTACTTGGGACGTGTTTTTCCAGCAGGTGACCAGTTCGGTGGCGATCACCCACGGTATCGTGGGTATTTTGATGCCGCTAATCCTCGTACTGGTAATGGTGCGCTTCTTCGGTGCCAACCGCTCTTGGAAAGAGGGGCTCTCGATTGCACCATTCGCCATCTTCACGGGTGTCTCTTTCGTGGTGCCTTACATGCTGGTGGGCGTGCTGCTTGGGCCGGAATTCCCTTCCATGATTGGCGCGATGGTGGGCTTAGCGATTGTGGTGCCTGCTGCACGTAAAGGCTTCCTGCTGCCCAAAGATACCTGGGACTTCCCAGAATCGACCGCTTGGCCGGATGAGTGGATCGGCAACCTGCAAATCAAGCTTGACGATGTAGCCGGTAAAGCACCGATGTCGACCTTTAAAGGTTGGGTGCCTTACGTACTGCTCGCTCTGTTCCTGGTAGCCTCACGCACCATCGAGCCGCTCAAAGCTGCGTTAACCTCCATCAACCTGAACTGGGCCAATATCTTCGGCGAAGCAGGCGTGAGCGGTGGCATCCAGCCTCTCTACCTGCCCGGCGGTATCATCCTAGCGGTCGTGCTGGTGACCTACTTCCTGCACCGCATGAACCCGCGCCAGCTAAGCGCTGCAGTATCCGAGTCGACCAAAACCATTTTTGGTGCGGGCTTCGTCCTGATCTTCACTGTGCCGATGGTACGTATCCTGATCAACTCCGGCGTCAACGGCGCGGATCTGGTCTCGATGCCCGTCATGATGGCGCAAGCGGTGGCTAACGGTGTGGGCGGCATCTACCCGTTCTTTGCGCCTGCCGTTGGGGCGATGGGTGCCTTTATTGCAGGCTCCAACACGGTGTCCAACCTTATGTTGGCGGAGTTCCAGTTCAGCGTTGCCGAAACGCTGGGGCTGTCCACGGCCATGATGGTGGCACTGCAAGCCGTGGGTGCTGCCGCAGGTAACATGATCGCAATTCACAACGTCGTGGCGGCGTCGGCTACTGTTGGCCTACTCGGCCGCGAGGGCACCACCATTCGTAAAACGATCATCCCGACCATTTATTACCTAGTCTTTGCTGGCATTATCGCGCTGATCGCGTTTTATGTCCTTGGTGTTACTGACCCGTTGATGTAAAGGGCCTCTTTACCTCATTGGTCATCACCCGCTGGGTAGCCCTAGGGCTACCCAGCACTATATTAAAAAGATGTATTTTACCTGACCGACCACTCCTCAAGCACTTTATGAAAAACAATTCCAAAACTACTCATACGTTATGGAAGTATTTTCCATAAAGTGATTAGATAGCCATCTATCCTCCTCATCCATAGGAGTTAACATGAATATCCTTTTCGACGAGCGCCTCGATGGCGAGCTTGTCCACCGTGATAAAGCTGACGTACTCAGCGACCTGCAAGGCGCTGTCCCCTCTTTGACGCTATTGCATCGTGAGGAGGATTTACGTCCTTTCGAGTGCGATGGCCTCGCCGCCTATCGCGTGCTGCCCATGTTGGTGGCCCTGCCGGAAACGTTGGAACAGGTCGAAGGCCTGTTAAAGCGCTGCCATGCACTGGGCGTACCCGTGGTGACCCGGGGCGCAGGCACCGGCCTTTCCGGCGGCGCACTGCCGCTTGAGCAGGGCGTGCTGCTGGTTATGTCGCGGTTCAACCAGATCATCAGCGTTGACCCCGACGCGCGCATTGCCCGCGTTCAGCCTGGGGTGCGCAACCTTGCCATTTCCGAGGCGGCCGCCCCTTACGGGCTCTACTACGCCCCCGACCCCTCCTCACAAATTGCCTGCTCGATTGGCGGCAACGTGGCTGAAAATGCAGGTGGCGTGCACTGTCTGAAGTATGGTCTTACCGTGCATAACGTGATGCGGGTGGATGTCCTGACCATTGAAGGCGAGCACATGACGCTGGGCTCTGAAGCCCTGGATGCCCCCGGTTTCGACCTTCTGGCTTTGATGAACGGTTCAGAAGGCATGCTTGGGGTGGTCACGGAAATCACCGTAAAGCTGCTGCCCAAGCCACAAACCGCCAAGGTATTGATGGCCAGCTTCGATGATATCGAAAAAGCGGGCCGCGCGGTGGGCGACATCATTGCCGCAGGCATTATCCCCGGTGGCCTGGAAATGATGGATAAGCTCGCCATCAAAGCCGCCGAAGATTTCATCAAGGCAGGCTACCCCGTGGAAGCCGAAGCCATTCTGCTCTGTGAGCTGGATGGTGTGGAAGCCGACGTGGACGACGACTGCGAGACCGTGCGCCGCGTACTGGAAAAGGCCGGAGCCACTAACATTCAACAGGCGCGGGACGAAGCCGAGCGCGCCAAGTTCTGGGCCGGACGCAAGAATGCCTTCCCTGCCGTAGGCCGCATGTCGCCGGACTACTACTGCATGGATGGCACGATTCCCCGCCGCGAGCTGCCGCGCGTGTTGAAAGGCATTGCCGCACTTTCAGAAGAGAGCGGCCTGCCCGTGGCCAACGTCTTCCACGCGGGTGACGGCAATATGCACCCGCTGATCCTATTCGATGCCAACAAAGAGGGTCAGCTTGCCCTGGCGGAAGACGTAGGCGGCAAAATCCTGGAGCTGTGCGTGGCCGCCGGTGGCTCGATTACTGGCGAGCATGGCGTAGGTCGCGAAAAAATCAACCAGATGTGCAGCCAGTTCCAGCCCGATGAGCTGACGGTCTTCCACGCGCTAAAAGCGGCGTTCGACCCCAAACGGCTGCTCAACCCAGGGAAAAATATTCCCACCCTGGCGCGCTGTGCCGAATTTGGCGCGATGCATGTGCATAACAACGAGTTACCGCATCCAGAACTGCCACGCTTCTGATGCTATAAGGATCGACCATGACCGAACTAGCGATACACGCTGCCGACCGAGATATCGCCAATGAGCTGTGCGAACAGGTTCGTAGCGCCTACCACGACCGCACCCCGCTACGCATTGTAGCGGGCAACACCCGGGCCTTTTATGGCCGCCCGGTGGAAGGCACGGAACTCAATGTCGCAGCGCATAGCGGCATCGTCTCTTACGACCCTATCGAACTCGTCGTCACGGTACGGGCAGGCACCCGCCTGAGCGCGCTGAACGCGGCACTGGCAGAAAAACATCAAATGCTGCCTTTCGAGCCGCCCATTTTTGGCGACGCCAGCACCATTGGCGGCGCGGTGGCCACCGGCATGTCCGGCCCTCGCCGCCCTTGGGCAGGTGCCGCACGGGATTTCGTGCTGGGCACCCGGGTGATCACCCAGGAAGGCAAACTGCTGCGCTTTGGCGGCGAAGTCATGAAAAACGTGGCCGGCTATGACCTTTCCCGCATGATGGCAGGTGCCCAGGGCACGCTGGGCGTGCTGGCCGATATCTCGTTTAAGGTGCTGCCCATACCCACCGCCAGCCACAGCCTGCGCCTTGAAATGAGCTTGCAAGATGCCTTAGCGAAGCTCTCTGAGCTTGGCCGCCAGCCGCTGCCTATTACCGCTGCGGCATGGCACGCAGGTGAGCTGTTTATTCGGCTGGAAGGGGGTGAAAGCTCCGTCAAGGCCACGAAAGAGCGCCTAGGCGGTGAAGAACTGTCTGCGGATTTCTGGCAACAGCTGCGTGACCAGCAGCATGGCTTTTTCAGCCTCAATGAAGGGCAAGCACTGTGGCGCCTCTCGCTACCGCCCCATACCCCAGCGCTAGAGCTCGCCGTTGATGAAAGCGATATCTTCTATGATTGGGGCGGCAGCCAACGCTGGGTGAAAACCGCACTACCCGCAGACACGCTGCGCGATGCATGCCAGAAGGCCGGTGGCCACGCCACCTGCTACACCCCGCATGCCCAAGGGGGCGCGGAGTCACCGTTTACTCCGCTGAATGCTGTGGTCGAGAAGTACCACCGCAACCTGAAGGCCGAGCTGGATGCCCACGGCATTTTCAACCCTGGTCGTCTTTATGCGGCATTTTAATCAGGAGAGCTGACATGCAGACGCACTTTACCGATGCCGACCGCCAAAAACCGCATATTCAGGAAGCCGAGCGCATTCTACGTACCTGTGTGCACTGTGGCTTTTGTAACGCCACCTGCCCCACTTACCAGCTACTGGGCGATGAGCGAGACGGGCCTCGCGGGCGTATCTACTTGATGAAAGAGCTGCTGGAGAGCCGCGATGACGATGACCAAGTCACCGAAGAGACTCGCCTGCACCTAGACCGCTGCCTAACCTGCCGCAACTGCGAAACCACCTGCCCCTCCGGCGTGGAGTATCACAAGCTGCTGGATATTGGCCGTGCGGAAATCGACCGTCGTGTGCCGCGTTCAGCGGCAGAACGCGCTCAGCGCTATGCGCTGCGCAAAATGCTGGTCGACCCGAAACGCTTCAAAGCGCTGCTGGCCCTGGGGCAAACCTTCAAGCCTCTAGTGCCCGGCAAACTGCGTAGCAAAATGCCGCCCGCACCGGTCGATGCAGGCCAGCGACCCGACAGCCAGCGCCATGCCCGCAAGGTGCTGATCCTGGAAGGCTGCGTGCAGCCAGGCCTGTCGCCCAACACCAATGCAGCCACGGCGCGCCTGCTTGACCGTCTGGGCATTAGCGTCACACCGATTAGTGAAGCAGGCTGCTGTGGTGCTATCGACTTTCACCTCAATGCCCAAGAGGCGGGCCGCGAGCGGATGCGCGCCAATATTGATGCCTGGTGGCCGCAAATCGAGCAGGGCGCGGAAGCCATCGTGCAAACCGCCAGCGGCTGCGGCGCCTTCGTCAAAGAGTATGCCGACATGCTCAAGGACGACCCCGCCTACGCTGAAAAGGCCAAAAAAGTCAGCGCACTGGCAAAGGATATCGTCGAAATACTGCGCGACGAGCCGCTGGAAGCGCTGCAGCTTAAAGAGCACCAGCGTTTAGCGTTCCACTGCCCCTGCACGCTGCAGCACGCCCAGAAGCTCAACGGCGCAGTGGAAGGCGTGCTTAGCAAACTCGGCTTTGCACTCACGCCCGTGAAAGATGCCCACCTGTGCTGCGGCTCGGCGGGCACCTACTCGGTGACACAGCCAGAGCTCGCCACTCAGCTGCGCGATAACAAGCTGAATGCGCTAGAAGCAGGCAACCCTGAGGTGATTGTGACCGCCAACATCGGCTGTCAAACGCATCTGGCCAGTGCCAACCGCACGCCGGTACGCCACTGGGTAGAAGTCGTGGACGCTGCCCTGGTATAACCCTTTACACTCGCTGCGCTTTCACAACGTATTAACGGTTGGGCGCAGCGCTTTCATCCCTATGATAAGAAGGATCCTTTGATGCAAACCAAAGCTGTTTTAGGCCAAGCCGACGTTATCCAAGTCCTCGACGCCGCACAGAAAGAAGCTGACAACAACAGCTGGCCGGTCACCATCGCCGTCACCGACGATGGCGGCCACCTGCTGGCACTGCGCCGTTTAGACGGTGCTGCCCCGTTCAGCGCCGATGTCGCTACCCAAAAAGCGCGTAGCGCGGCCCTGGGTCGTAAAGAGACCCAAGTGTTTGAAGAGATGATTAACGGTGGCCGCACGGCGTTTGTCTCTGCGCCGCTACAGGGTCTGCTGTCTGGCGGCGTGCCGATTATCGTGGATGGCCAAGTCGTCGGCGCTGTTGGCATCTCTGGCGTTAAGCCAGATCAAGACGTGCAAATTGCCAAAGCAGGCGTCAGCGCGATCGCCTAACGCTTACCTAGTCAGTAACAAAAGCAAGTAACAGCAGCGTGCAGCGCATTGACTGCACGCTGCTTGTTAGCGTGTTATGTACGCGCAATAAAAAAGCCCGAATCATCGATTCGGGCTTTTTTGGAATGTGTTCGGCTTTATCAATATGACTGCCGATGGGTGCTTAATGGCGGACCGGACGAGACTCGAACTCGCGACCTCCGGCGTGACAGGCCGGCATTCTAACCGACTGAACTACCGGTCCACTGTAAGACACATAACCATTCAACAGACAATTTAAGCGGTTCAGAGGCGCATAAATGTGAAACTGAATGGTGGGTGGTACTGGGTTCGAACCAGTGACCCCCAGCTTGTAAGGCTGGTGCTCTCCCAACTGAGCTAACCACCCGGGGTATTGAAAGCTTATTGCTTATCAATATTGCTACTTCTCAAGTTATCGTGGCGGACCGGACGAGACTCGAACTCGCGACCTCCGGCGTGACAGGCCGGCATTCTAACCGACTGAACTACCGGTCCGAATAGCGATAACTAGTTGCAGACTAAGATGATGATGGCGGACCGGACGAGACTCGAACTCGCGACCTCCGGCGTGACAGGCCGGCATTCTAACCAACTGAACTACCGGTCCGCATATACATCAGTTACTGCATCACGTTTCCAGGGCACCAAATAAATGGTGGGTGGTACTGGGTTCGAACCAGTGACCCCCAGCTTGTAAGGCTGGTGCTCTCCCAACTGAGCTAACCACCCGCTGGTCACGTGGCGCTGCATTCTACAGAAGCCTGTTTGAATGTCAACACGTTGTGTTTAAATTTTTGATTTAAACCAGCGTACTGCACGTTCTCGCGGCAACCGCTTACTGAGCGCGGACGAAGGATGCCGCAACTATAGCTGCTTCGTCAATCAAAACCTGCTGATTTACTCCTGAACTTCGTCGCGGCTTAAAATCATGGTCGCCATCGGTTAGCCAATGAATGTGAAGAGAGTCAGGTAAAGCGTAGTCGGCTACCTCTTCACGAGAGCCAAACGGATCGCGCTCACCTTGCAAAATCAGCATAGGCGTAGCGATGTCAGGAAAATGATCGGTGCGAAGGGAGCCGGGCTTTTTGGGTGGGTGAAACGGATAGCCTGCCGCAATGACACCTGCACAGTGATGCTGGCTGGCAAAGAGCGATGCCACACGCCCGCCCATGGATTTACCCCCGACCCACAAAGGCGAACCACTGCATGACGCCAGCAGGTCATACCAAGCGGCAAAGTGTTCCAGCGTTTTCTTGACGGGAGGCGGAGGCCGGCGCTTTGCTTCCTCGCTCATCTGCTGCATATAGGGGAAATCGATCGCCCACACTTGTAGCCTCTCACTGGCCAGCACCGCGGCAAATTGCCGCATAAACTCGGATAGGTGGCCTGCCCCGGCGCCATGGGCTAGCAGAATTCGCCCCAGCTCGGGGATGCCCGAGACGCTCACCGGGCCAACCCCTTCCACGAGAAACCGCTGAACAGCGGGGCTGGCGGTGCGTTCACGCAACGTCTCTGGGGTGATGGCCTCAAACCCAAGATCAGCGTAATAGGACACTCAGCCCTCCTAATAATTCAACGTTACATCCATTGGCGTGTTCAGCTTAGGGCGCGGCTGCGATAGAATCTAGGCCGGATCTTGACCTGCATCATCAAGCGGGTGGCCGCATCCGTGCAAAATGCCACGGGTTACCCCCTAACCGCGTTCGATGGGAACATGAAATGAGCACAGCATTGGAACACCCGACCTACAATTACAAGGTGGTTCGGCAGTTCGCGATTATGACCGTTGTGTGGGGCATCGTAGGTATGGCGCTTGGCGTTATCCTTGCCTCCCAACTGGTCTGGCCGCAGCTGAACCTCGGCCTACCTTGGACTAGCTTCGGGCGCCTGCGTCCGTTACATACTAACGCCGTTATCTTCGCCTTTGGTGGCTCAGCGCTTTTTGCGACGTCCTACTACGTCGTACAGCGAACCTGTCAGACACGGCTGTTCTCTGACAAGCTCGCAGCGTTTACCTTTTGGGGGTGGCAAGCGGTCATCCTGTCTGCAGTAGTAACGTTGCCGCTGGGCTACACCACGACCAAAGAGTACGCAGAGCTCGAATGGCCGATCAATATACTGCTGGCGGTAGTATGGATCAGCTATGCGATCGTTTTCTTAATGACGATTAAGAAACGCACCACGTCGCACATTTATGTGGCGAACTGGTTCTTTGCTGCGTTTATTCTGACCGTTGCCGTTCTACACATTGTTAATAACGCCGCACTTCCCGTCACGCCTATGTACTCCACCTCGATTTACGCAGGTGCTGTCGACGCCATGGTGCAGTGGTGGTATGGCCATAATGCGGTCGGCTTCTTCTTGACCGCAGGTTTCTTGGGCATGATGTACTACTTCGTACCGAAGCAGGCAGAGCGTCCGATCTACTCCTACCGTCTGTCTATCGTCCACTTCTGGGCGTTGATCATGATCTACATGTGGGCAGGTCCTCACCACCTGCACTACACCGCGCTACCCAACTGGGCGCAGTCACTGGGTATGATTATGTCGATCATTCTGCTGGCACCTTCCTGGGGTGGCATGATCAACGGCATGATGACCCTGTCAGGCGCTTGGCATAAGCTGCGCACCGACCCAACGCTGCGCTTCCTGGTAGTAGCTCTGTCGTTCTACGGCATGTCGACCTTTGAAGGCCCGATGATGGCGATCAAGACCGTCAACGCGCTGTCGCACTACACCGACTGGACCATTGGGCACGTACACGCTGGCGCACTTGGCTGGGTAGCCATGATCACCATCGGCTCCATGTACCACCTGATCCCACGGGTCTTCGGTCGCACCGAAATGTACTCCGTCAGCCTGATCGCCGTGCACTTCTGGCTGGCCACCATCGGTACCGTACTGTACATCGCCGCCATGTGGGTCAACGGCATTATGCAGGGGCTGATGTGGCGCGCCATCAACGCCGACGGCACGCTGATGTACACCTTCGTTGAGTCTGTCGAGGCCAGCGGGCCAGGCTACTTCGTTCGCCTGATAGGCGGTCTGTTCTGGGTAGTCGGCATGCTGATCATGGCGTACAACGTGTACATGACCGTCAAGCGTCGTGAAGCCATCAGCTACTCGGCACCACAAGCCGCTTAAACCGGGGAAGTTCAGACCAATGAAACATGAGATTGTCGAAAAGAACGTTGGCCTACTCGCCGTGTTGATCCTGGTTGTGATCAGCTTCGGTGGTTTGGCCGAAGTGGTACCGCTGTTCTTTCAAAAGCAGACTACCGAGCCAGTTGAGGGGCTACGCCCCTTAACCGCCCTGGAGCTTGAAGGGCGTGATATTTACCGTCGTGAAGGCTGTGTAGGCTGCCACTCCCAGATGGTGCGCCCCTTCCGCGCAGAAACCGAGCGCTACGGCCACTACAACGTAGCGGGCGAGCAGGTGTATGAGTACAACTTCTTGTGGGGCTCCAAGCGTACCGGGCCAGACCTGGCACGCGTAGGCGGCCGCTACAGCGATGACTGGCACCGCGCCCACATGTACAACCCACGCGATGTCGTGCCCGAGTCCATCATGCCGGCTTACCCCTGGCTGTTCGAGCGCACCCTGGATGGCGAAGCAACACCGCGCAAGATGCGCGTGCTGCGTCAGCTGGGCGTTCCCTACACCGATGAAGATATCGCCAACGCCACCGCCGAAGTACGCGGCCAGCAGGAAATCACCGCGCTGGTGGCCTATCTACAACAGCTAGGAACCGTGCTCGAGGGCACTCGTTAAGTTATGGATACGGGAACTTTCCGCGGACTTATCACGTTCATTCTCATTGTCGCTTTCGTAGGCATCTTCTTCTGGGCCTACTCCAAGCGGCGCAAACCCGACTTCGATGAAGCGGCCAACCTGCCCTTTGCCGACGATGATGAGCAGCCGACCCGTGACAAGCATGCTTCGACAGAACACGAAGCGGATTCCCGCCACGACAGGGGAGATAAGAATAGATGAATAATTTATGGGGTGACTCCCTATCCAGCTTCTGGAGCGCCTGGATCATCGTCATCACTTTGGGCACGATCGCGCTAAGCGTTTGGATTTTGCTAGCCAACCGCCGCACCGATAAAACCCCAGATGCTGATGGCAATATCGAAACCACTGGCCACGCGGCTGACGGCATTGAAGAGTATGACAACCCGCTTCCGCAGTGGTGGTTTAAGCTCTTTATCCTGACCGTCGTATTTGCCCTTGGCTATCTGGTGCTCTACCCAGGCCTGGGCAACTACGCAGGCATACTGGGCTGGTCCCAGGAGAGCCAGTGGGAAGAGGAAGTGGCCGACGCGGAAGACCGCTTCACGCCGATCTTTGCCCAGTACCAGGAAGTGCCGATTCCAGACCTCGCGCAGGATGCCGAAGCCATGCAGGTGGCAGAGCGTATCTTCTTGAACAACTGCGCCGTATGTCATGGCTCGAATGCCCAGGGCGGCTACGGCTTCCCCAACCTGACCGACGACGACTGGCTCTACGGCGGTGAACCGGAAAACATTCTGACCACGCTGAACAATGGCCGTAACGGTCTGATGCCGTCCTGGCAGCAGCTCGGTGAGAACAATATCGAAAACCTGACTCAGTACGTACTGTCGCTCTCCGGTGAAGAGCATGATGCAGAGCGTGCCGCCAGCGGTGAAAGCACCTTCCTGGCAGCGTGTGCGGCGTGTCACACCCCCAGCGGAACAGGCAATATCGCACTTGGTGCGCCTAACCTGACCGACGACGTGTGGCTCTACCTAGCACCCGGCCAGGGCGTTGACGACTCCATTCGCCAAACGCTGCGTAACGGTCGTAATGGCCACATGCCTGCCCAGGCAGCCTACATTGGTGAAGAGCGTGTTCACCTCGTGGCCGCTTACGTGTACAGCCTACGTTTCAACGACTAACCCCGTTGATAGGCGTTTAACGCCAGCGTGTACGAAGGGGTGCGGTTACATACCGCACCCTTTCTACATCCAGCATCCGCTCAGCCACCCGGCTATCCGTTACACTATTGTTTAGCAATGTGTGTATAGCGATTCGACATACAGCGACGCGATCTCCTTCACCAATGAAGGTTGCGTGAGCCAGGCTATCGTCCACTCCTGCCTATTGAGCTGCGATCACCGCCATGGAAAAAATACCTAGCCACGATATTACGCCGCCAACCGTTGGGCACCACACGCCGGGAGACACCACCACGCAAGAGATGTACGCCAAGCGGCGGCATATCTACGTGCGGGAGATCAAAGGGCTGTTTCAAAAGGTACGACGCAGCGCGAACTGGGCGCTAATGATGGGCTTCTTTTTGCTCCCCTGGCTGAACTGGGGCGACCGCCCTGCCGTGTGGTTTGATCTACCGGGCCGTGAATTCCACATTTTTTCGGCCACGTTCTACCCGCAGGAGTTCATCCTTCTCTCGTGGCTGCTGATCATTTGCGCCTTTGGGCTGTTTTTCATCACCGTGTTTGCGGGGCGTGTCTGGTGTGGCTACACCTGCCCGCAGAGCGTTTGGACATTTTTATTCATTTGGCTTGAGCACCGCATCGAAGGCTCGCGCAATCAGCGCATAAAGCTGGATAATCAGCCGATGACTGCCAACAAAGCCTGGCGCAAGGGGGCAAAACACGCTGCTTGGCTGCTGATTGCCCTGGCCACCGGCGTGACGTTCGTCGGCTACTTTACGCCGATTCGTGACCTGGTCCAGGAGCTTCCCACGCTAGAAGCCCATGGCTGGTCCTATTTTTGGGTAGGTTTCTTTTTAGTTTTTACCTACCTCAACGCCGGCTGGCTGCGTGAGCAGGTGTGCATTTACATGTGCCCCTATGCTCGCTTCCAGTCGGTGATGTTCGATCGCGATACGCTGATCGTTTCTTACGACGACGCCCGCGGCGAACCCCGCGGCCACCGCAAGAAATCGCTCAGCCATGCCGAGGTCCGAGAAGCGGGCCTGGGTGACTGTATCGACTGCGAGCTGTGTGTCCAGGTCTGCCCGACCGGCATCGATATCCGCGACGGGCTGCAGTACGAATGCATTACCTGCGCCGCCTGTATCGATGCCTGCGATAGCGTAATGGATAAAATGGGCTACCCCAGAGGACTTATTCGCTACACCACCGAGAACGCGCTGGAAGGCAAGAAAAGTCATATTCTTCGCCCGCGCTTGATTGGCTATTTCGTTGCTTTGGTGGTGATGATAGCGACTTTTGCCTGGGCAGTTAATGACCGTACGCCGATGAGCTTTGACGCTGAGCGCGAGCGTACTCAGCTCTACCAAATGACCCGTGACGGGCAGATCAGCAACGTCTACAGCCTGACTGTGCGCAACCTGGACTCCCAAGATCACACCTATGATATTAGCGCGGCAGGCTTACCTAATTTGCAGTTGGATAACACCTCGCTGCGTGTACCTGCGGGTGAATCACGCACTCAGGTGATTACCGTACTGGCCGACCCAGCGTCGTTAAGCGAGCCCAGCCACGCGATTACGTTTACGCTGCAGGCGCAGCAAGATGAGCAAATTCGCCAGACCCGCGAAACGCGGTTCTTGAGCGACATTAGGAGATAAATGCGTCATGTCAGACACCTCGATTCCGCCCTGGTACAAACAGTTTTGGCCGTGGTTTTTACTAGGGCTGCTGTTTTCGTCCATCCTATTTAGTACTGGCTTCGCCATCATGTCGATCAAGAGCTACGACGGCATGGTGGTCCAGGAGGATTACTACGAGCACGGTAAAGCTATTAACATGGTGCTGGCGAAGCAGGAGCGCGCGCGCGAACTCAATTTGAGCGCCGACCTGCGCATCGACCCACTGACTAGCGATATTGTGATCGACCTTGCTGGCGATGCTCGTCCGGATAAACTCTATTTGGACCTCATCTTCCCCACCGAAGATGACCGTGATCAATCCTTCGTACTAGAACACGTGCGCGAAGGCCGCTATATCACTCAGGGGCCGGATAATTTGCGCTACCGCTGGTACCTACAGATTCAGCCCGTGCAAGGCGATGACGCCGAGTGGCGCCTGATCGGCGAAGCCCGCTTCCCCAATGAAACGAGCGTTGCCCTTCTGCCCGGAGGGCGGTCAGAGAGCGAATGAGCACTAAAGCGCTAAGCTGCTACCACTGCGGCAGCCCGGTGCCCGACGGCGCACCGTGGCAAATCGTGGTGGACGACACGCCCCAGTCATTGTGTTGCCCCGGCTGTGAAGCCGTAGCACACGCCATCGTCGACGGCGGCTTAGAGAGCTACTACCGCTACCGTACCGAACTGCCCGAGCGCCCCGATGAGCGTCAAGCTGCAAAAGCGGATACTTGGTCGGTGTTTGACGATCCAGGGCTGCAGGCGCAGTTCGTTCACCCAGACGGCGATGAGGGCCACGTCAGGGCAACGCTGGCTGTAGAAGGGATTACCTGTGCCGCCTGCGCGTGGCTCATCGAGCACCGCTTGAACGCGCTTGAAGGCGTTGTCTCTAGCGCAGTCAACCTGACCCATCACCGCCTGCGGGTTTCCTGGGCCCCAAACGTAGTAAAGCTATCGCAGCTATTCGCTGAACTTGCCGCGATTGGTTACGATGCTCAGCCCTATGAACCCGACCAAGCCCAGACGCGGCTGCAGCATGAAGAGCGCATGAATGTGCGCCGCTTAATAGTGGCGGCGGTCGGGATGATGCAGGTCATGATGTTCTCCATCCCCATTTATGTGTCGGGGCCTGGGGAACTCAGTGAAGACTTCTTTGCGCTGTTTCACTGGCTCTCGTTCGCTCTGGCAACGCCGGTGGTGTTCTTTTCAGCGCAGCCATTCTTCCGTAACGCCCTGCGCGACCTAAAAACGGGCGTGCTAGGCATGGATGTGCCTGTTTCACTCGCCATTGGTGGGGCTTATTTCGCCAGTAGCTACGCGGTGCTGTTTAACGTGGGAGAGGTCTATTTTGACTCGGTCGCCATGTTCACCTTCTTCCTACTGTTTGGCCGCTACGTGGAAGGGCGCGCTAGGCGACGCAGCGGCCATAGCGGCAATGCGCTTAGTGGCGTACTACCGGTCTCTGCTACACGGCTGGAAGCTGACGGCAGCGAACGCATTCTGCCCGCTAGCGAGCTTGCCCCCGGCGACCGCGTACTTATCAAGCCCGGCCACGGCGTCCCCGCCGACGGTATTATCGAAGATGGCGAGTCTAGCCTGGACGAGTCGATGCTGACCGGCGAGTACCTGCCCGTCACCCGCCGTGTGGGCGAACAGGTGGTAGGTGGCAGCCAAAACATGGAGAATCCGCTCACGGTGCGGGTGACTCATGCAGGCCACCATGCACGCGTGGCGGGCATCGTCGATTTGACCGACCGCGCCTTTGCCAGCCGCCCGCGCTTGGCGCAAATGGCGGCGCGCATGGCGCACCTGTTCGTACTGCGCCTGCTGGTGGTCACTGCTTGCGTGACCGTGGCGTGGTGGTTTATCGACCCTTCCCGCATGCTTTGGGTGCTGCTCTCCGTTCTAGTGGTGACCTGCCCCTGTGCGCTGGCACTCGCCACCCCAACGGCTCTCACGGCAGGGCATGGGCAACTGCGCCAGCGTGGCGTGCTGATCACCCGCGCCGATGCCATCGAATCACTTTCTAACGCCACGCGGGTGATTTTTGACAAAACCGGCACGCTCACCCGTGGCGAGATGCAGCTCACCCAAACCTGCCCGTTAAACGAGCAAAGTAGCGAACAGCTACGGGCCATTGCCGCCGCACTGGAAGCCCACTCCGAGCATCCCATTGCCCGCGCGTTTCGCCCGTTCCGCGATGCCACACTGCAGGCGCGTCAGGTGAAAAGCGTCACCGGCAGCGGGCTAGAAGGCGTGCTTAACGGCACAACGTGGCGCTTGGGCAAGCCCGATTTTGCAACGACCGAGCCACTCACGCCGCCCAGCGCCGGGCAGTGGCTGCTGCTGAGTGAAGATAGCGCCCCGCGGGCCTGGTTTAAGCTCCACGACGGTATCCGTGAAGATGCTGCGCAAACCGTAGCCGCCCTGCAGGCCAGAGGGCTTAACGTTGAGTTACTGTCAGGCGATACGCAGGAAGCCGTAGAGAGCTTAGCCGAGCAGCTCAACATCACCACCTGGCACGCGGGCAAATCACCAGAGGGCAAGCTGGAGCGGCTGCGTGAGCTGCAGGCGCAGGGCGAACGTGTGGTCATGATTGGCGACGGCATTAACGATGTACCGGTGCTCGCCGGTGCCGATGTGGCCATTGCCATGAATGGCGCCACCGACTTGGCACGCACTCGGGCCGATGCGGTCTTGCTCAGCCCACGCTTAATGCGTATTTTCGAGGCCATCGAGATTGCCAGCGCCACTCGGCGCATCATGCGCCAAAATATGATTTGGTCGGTTTGCTATAACTTCTCTGCGCTTCCCCTGGCCGCGATGGGGCTGGTACCGCCTTGGTTGGCGGCGATCGGTATGTCGCTAAGCTCTCTCTTCGTGGTAGGTAATGCGCTGCGCCTCACGCGCTGGCGTACCTCACCCGCTCCTCAGATAGCCCCAGCCACACCGGTGACCGTATGACCATTCTCTACCTACTGATTCCGCTGTCGCTGATTCTGTTGGGGCTGGCAGTGTGGGCGTTCTTCTGGGCCGTGAAGAATGACCAGTTCGACGACTTGGAAGGCCCTGCCCATCGCATTCTGTTCGACGACGATGAGAACGATCTCACCCCCGAACAGCGCGCCGAGCGCAAAAAAGGTACCAAGCCACCCCGTGACCGTGAGCCACCGCCGTGAACCCGACCGGACTTGACCTGCCGCCGTTGATGGCGGCGTTTGTGTTTGGCCTGATGGGGGGTGCTCACTGCATTGGCATGTGCGGCGGCATCATGAGTGCGCTCACCTTTGCCGTGCCGCCCAGCATGCGCCACCCAGCTCGCATGGGGGGATTGCTGCTCAGCTATAACACGGGCCGTATCCTGAGCTATATGACGGCAGGGGCCTTGGTGGCCGCGCTCGGCACCTTAGTCTCACTGTCACCTCAGGTGCGTATCGCGCTGCAGGTCGTCGCGGCGGTGATGCTGATCCTAATGGCGCTGTATATCGCCAACTGGTGGAAAGGGCTATTGAAAGTCGAAGCCGTGGGGCGCAGGCTATGGCGCTTCATCGAACCCGTCGGGCGGCGTTTGATGCCCGTGGTTCACCTGCCGCAAGCCTTTGCGCTCGGTGCCCTGTGGGGCTGGCTGCCTTGTGGGCTGGTGTACTCGATGCTCGCCTGGAGCTTGGCCATCGCCGACCCGCTACAAGGGGCGCTATTGATGGGGGCCTTCGGCCTGGGAACGCTGCCTGCCCTGTTAGCCACGGGTCTGGCCGCCCGCCAGCTCAGCCAGTTAATTCGTCACCCGGCGACTCGTAGCCTTGCGGCGCTGACGATTATCGGTTTTGCCCTGTGGCAGCTTTGGGCGCTGATGCCCCATGCCGGGCATTAAGAGCTTACCCATCAAACTCCTCTAGACAATACTCAATATAAACATCCTATCGCTTGATATAGCTCAACGCTTTCCCTTCTACGCTGACGTAGCATTCCAACACGCGTTCGAGCTGCGAAGCTCGTCGCTTATGTTGATCGGTTCTTGCTTTGCCCTGCTACTTAGGAGCGCTCCTTATGCCCGTTCATGCCACTGCTGCTCTCGCTCACCCTATTTCCGCAGCGGTTGAGGCCACCGCCTGGGATGACGCCCTGATACGCCGCTACGACACCAGCGGCCCTCGCTACACCTCATACCCTACAGCACTCTCATTTCACGACCAGTTCACCGCTGACGATATGACCCAGGCGCTTGAACGCAGCAATGCCAGCCAAAAGCCGCTCTCACTTTATGTTCATGTACCCTTTTGTCGCAAAATCTGTTTTTACTGCGCGTGCAATAAAATCGCCACGAAAAATACAGCCCTCGCAGAGCCCTACTTATCTCGGCTGGATCGAGAAATGGTGCTGACCTCCCGGCACCTTGATACAAAGCGGCCAGTGCAGCAGCTGCATTGGGGCGGCGGCACGCCGACGTTCTTAACCCTGGCGCAGATGAGCGATTTAATAGACCGCCTGGATGCACGGTTTGGCTTATCGAGCGCACCGGACCGCGACTACGCTATTGAAATTGACCCACGCGAAGCGGATGTCTTTACCCTGCGCCACCTGCAGTCGCTGGGCTTTAATCGCTTAAGCCTGGGCGTTCAGGATCTCAACCCACAGGTGCAGGCAGCGATTAATCGCGTGCAGCCACGGGTGCTCACTGAAACCTTGATGGATGAGGCGCACCGGCTTGGTTTTCGCTCGCTCAACCTCGATTTAATTTATGGCCTGCCTTTTCAAACCGAGCAAAGCTTCGCTGATACCCTAAGCCAAGTGATTGAACTGAGCCCGGCACGGCTGTCGGTCTTTAACTATGCCCATATGCCAACCCGCTTTGCGCCCCAACGGCGTATTAATGAAGCCGACCTGCCCAGCGCGGATGAAAAACTGGCTATTTTGCGTACCACTATTGAGATGCTGACCCAAGCGGGTTATGTACATATTGGTATGGATCACTTTGCTCGCCCAGAGGACAGCTTGGCTCAGGCACAGCGCTACGGTACGCTGCAGCGCAACTTCCAGGGCTACTCAAGCCATTCCCAGTGCGACTTGATTGGTTTGGGGGTGTCGGCTATTTCTCGGGTAGACGACGTTTACGCACAAAACCCCACTCAGCTGTCCCACTATGAAGCTGCCTTAGATGAAGGTAGGCTAGCGACTGTAAAAGGGTTACTCTTAAATAAGGATGACCTAATGCGCAGAGAGGTGATTGAGCGCTTAATGTGCGATATGGCCATTGACCTTGAAGCAATAGGCCAGCGTTGGCAGATAAATGCCACTGACTACTTTTCAACCGCTCTTGAACGGTTGAAAACCGCCGAGCAGGATGGCTTGTTAGTGCGCCAAGGCCTCTATTTACAAGCTACGCCCACCGGGCGGCTGTTGATTCGGCACTTAGCCATGGCCTTCGATAATCACCTGCAACATCAGGGCAACCAACGCTACTCGAAGATTTTATAAGCGTATCGAGACACCTACCCCCTGCGCCTATGATGGCTAATAAAAAGGGAGCACCACATGTCATATCCTGCCAGCCAACGACGTTCACTGCTGCAAGAGGCGCGCTGCCAAACCTGTAGCCTAAGCTCGCTGTGCCTACCGCTTGCCCTAGAGCTTGAGGATATGAGCCAGTTCGATGCGATTATCCGCCGCCGCTCGCCGTTGAAAAAAGGCGAGCGGCTGTTTCGCCAAGGAGATCCTTTCACCAGCGTTTACGCGGTGCGCTCTGGCAGCTTGAAGCAGGTGACTAGCGAAGGGAATGGCAACGACCAGCTCACCAATTTCTTTCTACCCAGCGAGCTGGTGGGTCTGGATGGGATTGACGAAGAACACTACCCCGGCACCGTGATTGCCCTGGAAACCACCACGGTATGCGAAATTCCGTTTGACCGTTTGGACTCGCTCTCCGAGGAGCTGCCCGAACTGCGCGGCCAGCTTTACCGCAGCATGAGCAAGGAACTACGAGACGACCGGCGGATGATGCGTTTACTGTCACGCAAAACTGCCGATCAGCGGCTGGCCAGCTTTTTGATTACACTTTCTGACCGTTTTCGGCGCCGGGGCTACTCCCCCTATAGCTTCCGGCTTTCCATGTCACGGGCAGATATGGGCAACTATCTAGGCCTCGCGGTGGAGACGGTTAGCCGTATTCTTAGCCGCTTTCAGCAGCAAAACGTGGTGGCCGTCTCCGGGCGCGAGGTCAATATTTTGGATATGCAGCGCCTCATCACCCTAGCTGAAGAGGAAGCCCAGGCGGTTAACTCACGTTAAACGCCTGAATGCGCCCTTCCATCAATGCGGCCTGCTTCGCTTCCAGACCGGCAAAATCAAACAGCTCACGGTCGGCAAGCTGCGAAGGGGCAACGTTGGTCACCGCTTTGAACATACTTTCCAACCGGCCGGGGTGTTTTTTATCCCACTCCGCCAGCATCTCTTTGACAACCTGGCGCTGCATATTGGGCTGAGAGCCGCACAGGTTGCAGGGAATGATCGGAAACTCCATCAGCCTCGAAAACTCCGCAATATCCGCCTCTTTGCAGTAGGCCAGCGGGCGAATCACGATGTTTTTACCATCATCCGAGAGCAGCTTCGGTGGCATGGCTTTTAAGGTGCCTTATATGCCAAATTTTTTAAAAGAGGAAGAGTGAGTGAGTAAAGCATTACAATACAGTCACTTAATTTTCTTTCTTCTAAAGAAAACAAACACAAGCCATACAAAAAATTCATTTTTTGTAAAAAAAAGCTTTAAGCAAATGCAGTTGATCAAAATATAACCAAAGACAGCCCAGATACACCAATGTATTCTTTACAAAATCATAGGTTGATTGCTTCTATAAAATTGGTCGAAGAAACATCTACACTGCCAGTATGGTTCGAGATGACTTTACTAGACCTGTCGATATCGAGATTGTGGAAATCGAAAAGATTTAAGTCAGCTAGTTGGCTTGGACTTACATTCTGGATACCGTTAAATATGTTTTCAATACAACCCGCTTTTTGTTTTTCCCAGCCTGCCAACATGTTTTTTATATTCTGTCTTTGTAAGTTCTCCTGAGAACCACAAAGATTACATGGAATAATTGGAAATTCTACAATTGATGCCAGCTTAGCAATATCTTTCTCACGACAATAAGAAAGCGGTCTTATTACAATATTTCTGCGATCATCACTTAGCAGCTTAGGAGGCATTGCCTTTAACTTACCGTTAAAAAACATATTCAAAAAAAGAGTTTCTACAATGTCATCCATGTGATGGCCAAGAGCTATTTTTGTAGCCCCAATCTCCTCAGCAAACCCATATAGAGAACCCCTTCTAAGTCTCGAACAAAGTGAACAAGTAGTTTTCCCTTCAGGAGTTTTCTCTTTAACAATTGAATATGTATCCTTATCCATAATATAATAATCAATATTATTCTTTTTGAAGAAGCCAGGAAGAACATGCTCCGGAAAACCGGGTTGTTTTTGGTCGAGATTCACAGCGACCACATCAAAATTAATCGGTGCTACTCTCTTCAAATACAACAGAGTATCAAGCATAACAAATGAATCTTTGCCACCACTTATGGCAGCCATTACTTTGTCACCATCTTCAATCATAGAATAATCACAAACAGCTCTCCCAGCGTTAGCCCTTATTTTTTTATAAAGCTTGTTCAAATCCATCTTTTCTTTAGGCTTCATAAACCACCATTAAAATAAAAGTTATAAATAAATAACAAATCAAAATCTTCATAACCAATATTCTAAATCAGATGGCATAAATTTTCGACAGATGAATTGAGATATTCGATGGGAGATAGAGTGTTTCAAATTCGTGACTACTCCCCGCCCTAAGCGCTGACGCGCCACGGGCGAGGCTTCCCACTTCTCAGGCAGCTGCCGACGATGTGCCGGACTTACGCAAGCCTCCATGGGCAGAGACGGACAGCCCTTCCGCCTTCAGCTCGATAATGCCTTGATGC